>JALWOO010000122.1 GCA_027083485.1 Amylibacter sp.
GTCTTCGGGAATATTTACGCCTTTACCTCGGACGGATTCACCCCGCGCGAAGTACGGGACTATGCCGAAAGCGTGCGGCGTGATGTGCAGCAATTAAAAGATACCGGCAATGTTATCATTTTTGGCGACCAGAAAGAGGTTATCTACCTTGATTTTTCACCCGAAAAAATGGCGGCACTCGGGGTTAATCAATTGCAAATACAGGCGACCCTGGCCGCCCAGAATGCCATTGTGTCATCCGGCGTTGTCGAAACCGGATCAGAGCGGGTTATTGTACGGGTAGGCGGGCAGTTTCTGGATGCACAGAGCCTGGAAGATGTGAACCTGCGCGTTGGTGACAGGTTCTTCCGGCTCACCGATGTGGCTACGATCCGGCACGGATATCAAGACCCCGCCACTGAATTGTTCCGGTTTAATGGACAGCAGGCAATCGGCCTTGGGGTCGGTATGCGCAAAGGGGCCAATATTCTGAAATTTGGCGAGGAGCTGGACGCTGTTATTGATGCCGCCGCTGCTCGCCTGCCGATCGGAATCGACGTTCACAAGGTTTCAGATCAGCCTGACATTGTAGACGAGGCCGTCGGCCATTTCACCAGAGCATTGATCGAAGCGGTTGTCATCGTTATGGTCGTCAGCTTTATCGCTGTCGGGCTTCGGGCCGGTCTGGTGGTGGCACTGGCTGTGCCTTTGACGCTGGGAATTACTTTTGTCATTCTGGAATATTCCGGTTTCACCTTGCAACGGATTTCCCTCGGGGCGCTCATTATTGCACTGGGTTTGCTGGTGGATGATGCCATGATCGCGATTGAAACGATGATTACCCGCCTCGAGGTTGGCGACAGTCGCCGAAAAGCCGCCTCCTATGCCTGGAGCACCATCGCCTTTCCGATGTTAACCGGAACGATTATCACCGTGGCCGGTTTTATTCCTATTGGTCTGAACAATTCAAACGCGGGGGAATTCACCTTTTCCCTGTTCGTTGTAATAGCCGTGTCGTTGCTGGTCAGCTGGATCGTTGCCGTGTTGTTCAGCCCCTTGTTGGGGGTCACACTCCTGCCTAAAAACCTGGCGCATAAACACAGCGGGCCGGGTATTTCCCAACGGTTGTTTCAATTGCTGCTGAAGGGGGCAATGCATGCGCGCTGGTTGACTGTGATTGTTACATTTGCCGCTTTTGGGGCCTCTATCTATAGCATGCGGTTTGTCGAGCAACAATTTTTCCCGAATTCCGACCGGCACGAGGTTCTGATCAATATGGTGCTGCCGCAAAACGCCTCGATCAATGAAACAGCGTCACAGGTCATGCAGATGGAAAAGCATCTGGAAAATCGTAAAGATGTTCTGTTCTGGTCCAGCTATATCGGTCGCAGCGCCCCGCGTTTTCTCTTGACATCCGAACCCAAAACACCATCGCCGAATTTTGCGCAATTCGTAATCCAGACTCCTTCGCTCGCAGCGCGGGATGCCTTGCGTGCCGACCTGAAAAAGGTGGCAACCGAGGAATTTCCCGGCACCGATGTGCTGGTTAAATTGCTGGATATCGGCCCGCCTGTGGGGCGCCCTGTGCAGTATCGTCTGTCAGGACCGGACATTAATGTCGTGCGCGATCTGGGGCGGGATATGGCTGCGCTGGTGGCCAGCGACGAACGCTTGGAGAATATTGCATTGGACTGGAACGCCCCCGCGCGGGTTGTGCGGATCAATATTTTGCAAGACAAGGCACGCCAGTTGAATTTGACCGCAAGGGATATCGCAAATGCGCTGAACCTGATTTATGATGGCCAGCGCGTCACCATGTTGCGCGACGATATCTATCTGGTCGACATCAAGGCCCGCGGCACAAAAGAGGCCGCGGCATCACTGGACACCCTGTTTAATCTGCAACTGAATACGGCAAGCGGTATCGCAATTCCCTTGTCCAGCCTTGCTGAATTCAAATAC
>JALWOO010000123.1 GCA_027083485.1 Amylibacter sp.
GGGCAAGGGCTGTGCGCAGCATTTCCTTGGTGCCGGTTTTGCCGACAGAGCCAGTGACACCGATCACCCGTGCATCCGTGCGCGCCCGCGCGGCGCGGCCCAGATCCTCGAGCGCGGCCAAAACATCCGGCACCAGCAACAGCGGCGCATCCGGGGAAACCCCTTCCGGCACCCGCGACACCAGCGCCGCAGCGGCGCCTTTTTCCAGCGCCTGCGCCACAAAATCATGGCCGTCGCGCAAATCGCTGAGCGCCACGAACAAATCGCCCGCCGCGATGCTGCGCGTATCTATGGAAACGCCGCTTGCCTGCCAATCCGGCGCGCAACTGCCGCCTGTGGCCGCAACCGCCTGATCCCGCGTCCAGAGCGCGCTCATGCGCCCAGCCCATCCAGCGCATGCACCGCAACGCTGGCCTGTTCCACATCATCAAAGGGAAACACATCGCTACCGATGGTTTGGCCCTTTTCATGGCCCTTACCGGCAATCAACAGCGCATCCCCGGGCTGCAAAGCATCAACGCCGGTCAGGATCGCCTGTGCGCGGTCGCCGATTTCGGTGGCCTCGGGTGCCCCTTCAAGCACCATGGCGCGGATGCTGGCCGCGTCCTCGGTGCGGGGGTTGTCGTCGGTGACAAACGCCACATCCGCGTGTTTCGCAGCCGCCTGCCCCATCAAGGGGCGCTTGGTCTTGTCGCGATCACCGCCCGCGCCGAATACCACGATCAGGCGGCCCAGCACATGCGGGCGCAGCGCGGTTAGCGCCGTGGCAAGCGCATCCGGCGTATGGGCAAAATCCACAAACACGCTGGCCCCGTTGGCCCGTGTTGCTGCCAGCTCCATCCGGCCCGGCACCGTGCGCAATTCGGTCAGCGTCGGGAAAACCTGTTCCGCCCGCGCCCCGCATGCCATCACAAGTGCTGCCGCCATCAGCACGTTTTGTGCCTGAAAGCCGCCAATCAGGTTCAACCGCGTGGCATGGACCTGCCCGCGCCATTCAAAGCGCAGGTCCTGACCGGTCGCATCAAAGCGAGCGTTCAGGATTTTCATATCCGCCGCGTCAGTGCTGCCCAAAGTAATCACATCCTGCCCGCGCTGCATGGCCAGTTCGGCCATCTCCGGCCCCTTGGCGTCATCCAGATTGATTACGGCAGAGCCTTCAGGCGGCAACACACGGGTAAACAGGCCGGCCTTGGCGTTGAAATATTCCTTGAAGGTGTGGTGGTAATCCAGATGGTCCTGGGAAAAATTGGTGAAGCCGGCCGCCGTCAGATAAACCCCGTCCAGACGGCGTTGATCCAGCCCGTGGGAAGAGGCCTCCATTGCCGCATGGGTGATGCCTTCGTCCGCCAGTGTTTTCAGCAGCTTGTGTAATGTCACAGGTTCCGGCGTGGTGTGGCCGAGCGGTGCCGCATAGGCCCCTTCAACGCCGGTGGTGCCGAAATTCACCGCCTTTTTGCCCAGCAGCTCCCAGATCTGGCGCGCAAAATTGGCCACCGATGTTTTGCCATTGGTGCCGGTCACCGCAATCATGGTCGCGGGTTGTTTGCCATAAAAACGGCTGGCGGCAATGGCCAGATCGTGGCGGGGGTCTTCGCTGACCACCACCGGCACGGTGGCATCCTGAAGGTTGTCAAACGCCAGTTCCAGCCCGCGGGCATCGGTCAACACGGCCGCTGCCCCCATGCGCATGGCAAAGCGGATGAAATCGCCGCCATGCACATATTCGCCGGGCATCGCCGCAAACAGATCGCCTTTGCGGCAATCGCGGCTATCCACACAGATGCCGCTGATCGGCGGATTGGAAATCAGCCCGTAATTCGCTGCCAAATCCAGATCGAACAACCGGCGTACCGGTTGCACCTGTGTCGCCTTATCCTGATCCCGCATTTCAATGCTCCCGCGTCAGTTTCCCGAGGACGTGTATTGGATCGCACGCAC
>JALWOO010000124.1 GCA_027083485.1 Amylibacter sp.
TTCAGGATATAGGAACCGCGAGAGTCTTCCTCAATCGGCAAAAGATCACCCGGGCGGCAGCCTTCTTCCAGCAAAAACTCAAACATATCAGCGTTTTCATCGGTGATGTTCAAGTCCTGCACCGTGCCGTCCTTGAGCCGCAAATGAAATTTGTAATTCCAGCGGCAGGAATTGGCGCAATTGCCCTGATTGGCCCCGCGTTCGGCCATGAAATTCGACAACAGGCAGCGGCCTGAATAGGTCATGCACATGGCCCCGTGAACAAAGGCTTCCAGCTTGATATCAGGACATTGTTCGCGAATTTCGGCAAGCTCGTTGAACGATACTTCACGGGCCAGAACCACCAGTTCCGCCCCCTGTTTCTCCCAGAACTTCACCGACAGCCAGCTGCTGACATTGCTTTGGGTGGAAATGTGCAACGGCAATTCCGGTGCCCGTTCGCGCACATATTCGAACACTCCCGGATCGGCGATAATCAATCCGTCCGGTTTCACCTTGCGCACGGTATCGATGTATTCATCCAGCTTGGGAATGTCCTTGTTGTGGGAAAACAGATTCAACGTAAGATAGGCGCGCTTGCCGTGGGCATGGCAGAACTCGACGCCCTCGATCACGTCTTCGAGTGAAAACTGGGATTTGGTGCGTAATGACAAATCCGGCGTGCCAAGGTAAACCGCATCGGCCCCGTAAAGGATCGCCACCTTGAGTTTGCGCAAATTGCCCGCAGGCATAAGAAGTTCGGAACGTCGCTGTGTCATTGGCCGGGCCACAATAAGGGGAGGGAAGGCCCCTTTTACACCGCTTGTCCGGTTTTGCAAAGGGGGCTAGATTTTCGCTGTCCAATAGCGATAGCGGCTTTTGCCAGTGACCTCGCGCAGAAGGCCGCGGTTGGCAAAAAGGGTCAGGTTCCGGTGGGCAGACACCTTGGAGACGCCAATCATACGGCTGACTTGTTCGGCGCAAACCAGAGGAGCCTGCAAAACCGCATCGATTAAGGCCGGCGGGGTTTTTCCGGATAGGTCACGGGTTTTGCGAATGGCCAGTGTTTGCCAGTCGTCCAGCCGGTCCAGATGCAACAAGCATCGCAAGGCCCCGTTTTCGGTTGCGTCAAACCAGTGCTGCAAGCGTTGATCCGTGCTGCCGCCCTGCGTAAAAATATACCTGTCACCAAGCGCGACAGGCAGGAAGGACAGGCTCCCTCGATGTTCAACCGTTCCGATGCCGGAAATGGCGGCCATCGGTTCCAGCACCGCCCCCGGGTCAGATAGCCCAAACGCCCGCCAACCGAAAAAACCGATGGCGGCGCGGGTAATTGGATGGGCCGCAGCGGATTGCTTTTGCAGATCGAACCAGTCGGTTTCAAGCTTGCCGAATTCCGCCCCTACCGGACGTTTGCCGATGTCTTCCAATCCATCCAGTGCGGTTTCATGGCGGCCCAGAAAGGCGGCTAACCCGTCTGTTGGCGTGTGGGTCGAAAGCATACGCCGCACGGCCCAATCCGCCTGAGACAGATATTGCGCGTCTTGCAAGGTCGACAGGCGCGAAAAACGATAGAGCGCCAGCCTTTCCGGATCAATCCAGTTTCCCTGCGCCCAGAGTTGTTCGGCAACCTCCTGCAAGGCCAGCCGCTCGGCCAGCCCGGATGCCTGCCCCCGCAAGCGTTCATCCAGACGCGCGACTGTTGCGGCTGCACGGGCCAATTCGCGACCAAGGCGGGATTCGGCCTTTAGCCAGTTGCCTACCTCAAAGGCCGGTTTGGGCTGTGCCATTGGCCAGGGGGGATCCGTCGGGGCCGAATCCCCGGGCGGTGCGGGGACAAACCACAGGTCTTTGTCCGGATCGTCTGAAGGCGGGGTTGAAGGCATGGATCTGTCCGGTATGGAAACAATTTTGAGCAATATAGGTGAATAACCGCTGAAACGGAAAGGGAAT
>JALWOO010000125.1 GCA_027083485.1 Amylibacter sp.
TTCCGTGGCTTTCCCCATATCCCCGGACAGGACACCATTATCCGTTACGCGGCCAAGGGCGATGCCAACTCGGGAACGGTGTTATGAGCCATAACCAGACCACTCCGGCGCGCATCGTCAAGGCGACCCGCCGCTGGATCGGCACGCCCTACCACGATCAGGCCTCGGTGCGCGGTGTCGGTTGCCGATGTCGTCCAGCGGCAAATCGGTGATTTCCAATAGCTTGGCTTCACGCATAGGCCTTCCCCTTGTTCGGGGACCAGTCGGTGGACAACACTGAAATCCGGTCATTGCGGTGTTGCTGGCACAAACGCTCGCCAACATTGTTGCTGTCAAAATCAGCCCCGCAGGCCATACATTTGCGCACTGCCGCGCCGCGCGTCCCAAAACCTGAAAGGGCCTGTTCCGCCTCGCTGCGGCTGAAATACGTCCGCGAAATCCGCCCCTTATCCTTGCGGAAAACCGCCCAATACCCGTTACGGGTTTTGCTAACCGATAAATCAGACATAAGCACCTCCAATAATCCAGAACGCCCACAGGCAAACAAACAGACAGCCCAAGGCGATCACATCGCCAATCCAGCAATCATCCAACCGGCGCACAAACGCGCTGATCCTTGCGAAAATAGTCGGGGTCGCACTATGCTCGGGGGAAAGCGCGCGACCCCTGCCGCCTGTCGATGCGGGAGGGACCCGACAGGAGGAATAATGATAGGTTTTATCGAGAATGGCTTGCCGCTCGTCTTTGGGCGCTTGCATCAGCCAGCGCACTAGAGATAGCAAACGACCTTCAGGACGTTCCTGGCACAAAGCCTAATCGGAGAGCCGTAGCTCTAGCCGCTCTAACCGCGAGTAAATATCTGGACCTCCCTGACGAAGATAGCTGCCTATTCCTAGAAATGGGCGGCTAAGCACCCAGCCGGGCAAACAAACACGCGGAATATCCCGCCACGTCACCTTTGCCCTTGAAGCCGCCTTGCCCGATACCAATGCAGCAACATCAGAAGAGGAATGGGCAACCATTATGCTTGATCTCCTGCAACGGCTGGAGGGCATATCTGAAACCGGAAACGTGACTGCGGCGCTCTTGGCCCGTACACCTCTTTCCAACCTTCCGGCGAAACACGCCAAAGGTCTGAAGGCCCGATTGGAAGCTGTGCATAATGGCATTAAACGGGCGGGGCTTCATGGCGGCAGTCAGTTCCCGCAAACCCATTTTTGCCCTCTCCCCCAAAGCTTCGCGGATCGCATTGCCCATGTTGTCGGCAAGGGCGAAATTCCGCTTGCTTGGATTGAAACTCTGGATACGCCGTAGCAGCCAATTCGGGGCACAACCAAAGCGCAATTTTACGACGCAAATTCATGCGGCCTCTCCTTTGCCTTTAACATCGGGGCGGATAACATCCTCCGGCCATTCAAGGTCATCTGGCCAATTCTCGGAAAACCAGTTCTTGGCCCGCACGGCTGTGCGGGTCCGGCAATCCCAGCCCTTGTTGATGAGTTTGTGGAAGAAGTCGCCCTTGCCAAAAATTCGCATGGAAACCGACCAATGCGTAATGCTGGCATGCGCTGCGTATACTTCCGCGAGTGTTATTATTTCTGCTCTCTGATCCATGACTGGAACCCAGCTTGTAGCGGACAATCATATCAAGCCATTACTGGCTTACTATTTACGTTTTAGCCTGTAGTCGCTAAGAACAAGTATGGATGTGATCCTAAATGAAGTTGATAAGGCCCTGAAAAAAAAGGGGTTGTCTGATGCAGCCGCATCTAAATTGGCTGTGGGGCATCCTTCGTTGATTAAGAATTTTCGTATGCCGCGCTCGGGAGATAAGAGATATAATGTTGCCGCATTAGAGAAATTGGCCGATGTTTTGGACTTGGAACTCTACTTCGGCCCGCCGCGTGAAACGCCTGCAAGCGACACTGATCTGGTGCTGCCCAGCAAAGCAAACCCTGACGATTTCAGCCTGATCAATCTGCACGATGTGCAGGCATCCGCCAGCAATGGCGCGCAGAACCATTCGGAAAACGTGATCTCCTCACTGGCCTTTCGCAAGGACTGGCTGGCGCGCAAGGGGCTGTCACCGGATCGGACCTCGCTGATCCACATCAAGGGAGACAGTATGGAACCAACCCTGCACGACCGCGCGCTGGTCCTGATTGATCAGAAAAAAACCACCCCCACAGCACGCCGTATGTTTGCTTTTCGGGAAGGCCCCGAACTATTCGTCAAACGCCTGGAAAAACCGGACGTAAACACCCTGATCATTTCGGCCGACAACCCGGATTATCCTACCCGCGTTCTGACCCGGCATGATATGAATATGATTCATATCATCGGAGAGGTCGTCTGGACCGCGCGGGATATTTAGGGCGTGAATCCCCCTGAAAATGTGGCGGTAGACCCCACGAAAACGGGCGTTTTCGGCGGAATCAGTTCCCAGTTCGAAATTGGATAAATTCAAGGTGAAACAGGGTAATACACTGTTTACAAACACGTATTCCCGTTCTGGGAACTCAAAAACAAACTGGGAACCGGAGTTCCCAGTTCACGCTGGCAATTAATCAGCATCTGCAAGTTTTATTCGTGCCGGCCACAAATAAAATCCCGCCTAATCAATCCTTTAAAAGCCGCCCCCTCAAAACACCCCTAAAACGCCACAAACGCCCAAAGCGCCACCAATTGGCCTGATACGCCCATACTGCAAGACATAACCGTCAGGCCGTTCACAGGCCCTTTAAAGGCCATCAAACCCCTATTTTACAAAGGCCATCCGGCTTCTTCCCGCTTCATTCGGGGTAGTCCGGCTTACTGCAATATGTTGTGTCAAACTACATTGAACGGGATGCCACGACAAAGGTTGTTGTCGCGGGCACCTGCTATTCCTCTTTCAAATGACTGCTTGGGGAGCCGCGCATTTGCAATTCCATCAGTTTTTCGCGTGTTTTGGCTTGTTCCCTTTGTGCCTGATCCGCCCCGGCCAGATATTGCTTTGGCCATTGCCCTGTATCCCTGACACCGTACCATGCCGCCGCTTGATGGGTGAACATCGGATTCCACATATGCGGGCGCCCCAGGGCCACCAGATCGGCGCGGCGGGTGTGCAAGATGGTGTTGACCTGTGATGCTTCGGTAATTGCGCCAACGGCCATGGTGGCGATTTTGGGGACATTGCGGATGGCTTCGGCAAACTGGGCCTGAAACATCCGCCCATAGCGCGGTTTTTGATCCGGCACCGTCTGACCGGCGGACACATCGATCAGATCGCAACCGGCCTCGCTGAAGGCCCGGGAAATCGCAAAGGTATCGACCTCGGTAATGCCGTCTTCCATCCAGTCGCTGGCGGAAATACGCACCGACATTGGCCGATCTGCTGGCCAGACGGCGCGCATGGCTTTGAACACTTCCAACGGAAAACGCAGGCGGTTTTTGATGCTGCCGCCGTATTCATCGGCGCGCCGGTTGGTCAGGGGCGAAAGGAAAGACGCCAGCAAATAGCCATGCGCGCAATGCAGTTCCACCATGTCGAACCCTGCCCTTGCGGCGCGTTTCGTGGCGGCCACAAAATCATCCCGCACGCGGTCCATACCGGCGCGATCCAGTTCGGCGGGCGTGTCGCTGATACCGGCCATCCACGGGATCGCAGAAGCCGACACCAGCGGCCAGTTGCCGCTTTCAAGCGGGTAATCCATTTTCTGCCAGCCCAATTGCGTAGAGCCTTTGCGCCCCGCGTGCCCCAGCTGCAAACAGATTTTTGCAGCGGTGTTGTTGTGGGTGAAATCCACGATGTCTTTCCACTGGGCTTCCTGCGTATCGGTCCAGATCCCCGGACAGCCCGGCGTGATGCGGGCATCCGCCGACGGGCAGGTCATTTCCGTAAAGATCAACCCCATACCGCCGGTGGCATGAGAGCCGTAATGCACCTTGTGCCAATCGGTCAGGTTGCCGTTTTCATCGGCGGAATACTGCGCCATCGGCGACATCACCACACGGTTGGGCAGTTCCATGCCGCGCAGGGTGAACTTGGCAAACATCGGGGATGGGCGGGTCTGGCGCAGATCCTCGCCGGTTTCGCGCAGGTGGCGTTCATACCATTCGTCATCCGCCTTGCGCACAAACTCCGGATCCCGCAGCATCAGGTTTTCATAGGTCACCGACTTGGCACGGCACATGACCACCATGGCAAATTGCATCGGGTCCATGTCCCAGGACCGGTCCATATGTTCAAACCACGCCAGCGACACATCGGCGTTGTGCTGGATGATCTGCACCGGCGTGCGGCGGGCTTCGTCATAGGCGGCAAAGGCCTTGTCCACGCTCTCCTCTGCATGTTCCACCAGCGCATCCGACAGGCCGATCGCGCAATCCATCGCCAGTTTGGTGCCCGAGCCGATCGAAAAATGGGCCGAGGCCTTGGCGTCCCCCAGAATGACAATATTCCCCGCCGACCAGTTTTCACAGAAAATGCGCGGAAAAATCCGCCAGTGCGAGCGGTTCAGCAACAGCGGGTGGCCCTGCAATTCCTCTTTGAAAATCGCCTCCAGCTTGACCTTCGACCCCGGCTCGTCGAATTCCTTAAACCCGTGGCCCTGCCAACAGGCTTCATCCATTTCAAATACCCAGGTAGAGCGCCCTTTTTCGTATTGATAGGAATGGCCGATAATGATGCCGTGTTCCGTTTCGCGGAAGAAATAGTTGAATTCATCCATCGGCCGCGTCGATCCCATCCAGCAAAACCGGTTGGTGCGCATGGTCAGCGACGGTTTGAACTGGTCCTTGTACAGCTGGCGAATTTGCGAACCGATGCCGTCAGAGGCCACAATCACATCGGACTCCTTGAAACGCCCGGCAATTTCGGTGGCCGGGATTTGCACGCCAAAGGTCATTTTCACGCCAAGGTCCGCACAACGCCGCTGCAACACATCCAGCAAAGTCTGGCGTGATACCCCGCAAAAACCGTTGCCGCCACAGCGTATTTCATGGCCCTTGTAATGAATGGCTACATCCTGCCAATAGGCAAATTCATCACGAATCATCTCGTAGGTTTCGCGATCCCGACTAAGGAATTCATCCAGCGTATCATCAGAAAACACCACCCCGAAACCAAAGGTATCATCCGCACGGTTTTGTTCGAAAACCTCGATTTCCCAATCAGGACGGGCTTTTTTCGTTAGAATTGCGGTATATAGCCCCCCCGGGCCGCCCCCGATAATAGTGATTTTCATGGCATTTCTCCTCTGGATAAAAATACCATATGCTTAAACTTTTTAAGGTTAAAGCTTTTTCTTGCATAAGATAAATACGCACTTCAACATACTCAAGCACCGCCTTGGGACTGGCCAATACCGATTTCTTCTCAGAAGTTCTGAAATTTCCAGAGGATTCGCCCAGAATCGCCACACAAATTGATTTGCATCATAGAAACCCGAAGAATTCACCCCATAGGCTGACCAAATAGTCAACAAATCAACTTTGACAACAAGGGACAGCCGATGAATGAAGCGATAAAGGTCGTACAGGACCGTGATCTGGGAAGCCCGCTCACAGGCCCTTTCACCGGCAACGAGGCTATCGCGCGTGGTGTATGGGAAGCGGGCGTCAAGGTTGCTGCCGCCTACCCCGGCACCCCGAGCACCGAAATCATGGAGAATATATCCAAGTATCCTGTAGAGGATTTACATGCCCAGTGGTCCACCAACGAAAAAACCGCCCTTGATGTGGCGATCGGGGCCTCTTTTGCCGGTGTACGCGCCTTTGCGGCAATGAAACATGTGGGGCTGAATGTGGCCGCCGATGCGTTAATGTCGTTTTCCTATATCGGGGTGAATGCGGGGCTTGTGTTGGTGGTGTGTGACGATCCGGGGATTCATTCTTCGCAGAATGAACAGGATTCACGGGTTTTCGCCAGCTTTGCCCATGTGCCCGTGATTGAACCTTCTGACGGGCAAGAGGCGCTGGAATTTACCAAATATGCGTTTGAAATATCCGAAGAATTCGATACGCCGGTGATTGTGCGCGCCACCACCCGCCTGTCGCATACCCGCAGCGAAGTCATCGTCGGGGAACGGGTAAACCTGCCGCCGCGCGGGTTTAACGAAAATTCTGCCAAAAATGTGATGATCCCCAATAATGCCCGCAACCGCCATCCCAAGGTTCTGGAACGGGAAACCCTTGTGGCAGAGGCCCTTGCCAACAGCCCGTTGACCAAGATGGAAATCAACGGATCCAGGGTCGGGGTCATTACCATGGGCATGTCCTATGTCTATGTCAAAGAGGTCTTCCCCGAGGTCAGCGTGCTGAAACTTGCCTCGAGCTATCCGCTGTCAGAACGCCTGATCCGTGAATTTTGCGATCGGGTGGATCGGGTGATTGTGGTCGAAGAACTGGAACCGGTCGTGGAAAACACTCTGAAAATCATGGGCATCAAGGTCGAGGGCAAATCCCTTTTCCCGCGCACGGGCGAGTTTTCACCGGAAGTGGTGCGCGACGGGTTTGTCGCCGCAGGCCTGCTGCCGGAAAAAATCCGCAAAGGCAGTTTTGATTTCGCCCCCATGGTGCGCCCGCCTGTTTTATGCTCTGGCTGTCCACACACCAGTTGTTTCATGGCTTTGCGCGCACTGGATAGCCGGGTTGCAGGGGATATCGGCTGTTATACCCTATCCGTAGTCGAGCCGCTGAAATCCATGGATACCTGTGTGTCGATGGGCTCCAGCATCGCCAATGCGGTGGGCATGGCCAAGGCAGGCACCGAAACCAAGCCGATTATTGCCACCATTGGCGACAGTACCTTTTTGCATTCCGGCATCCCGCCGCTGATTGATGCGGTCTATAATCAGGCCAATATCACGGTGTTTTTGCTGGATAACCACATCACCGCCATGACCGGCGGTCAGGATCACCCCGGCACCGGCAAAACCCTGCGCGGAGAGGAAACCGCGCGTGTGGATTTCACCAAGCTGATCAAGGCGCTCGGGGTTGAATGGGTGGAAACCGTCGACAGTTACGACATGGCCAGTATGTACCAGTCTCTGCGTGAAGCTGTTGAATTCAAGGGCGTATCGGTTGTGATTTCAGATCGCCCCTGTGTGCTGGACCCGCAAAAAATCAAGGGGCAGCCCTTTACCGTAGATCAGGATAAATGCGTGGCTTGCCAATCCTGCATGAACCTTGGGTGTCCGGCGCTAACCTGGTCTGATGGCTGGCACGAAGGACGCCACAAGGTAGAGATCAACCCGGAATCCTGCATGGGCTGCAGCATTTGCGCCCAGATTTGCCCCACCGACAGCATTGCAGTGTAAGGAACCCGCATTATGATAAAAAAACCAAACGGGCCGACAAATGTTCTAATCGTCGGCGTCGGTGGCCAAGGCGTGATTATGGTCTCCAAGGTATTGGCGCAGTTGTGCCAGAACCACGGCTATGAGGTCAAACAATCCGAAGTTCACGGCATGGCCAAACGCGGCGGCGGTGTGTTCAGCCATGTACGTTTTGGCGCAACGGTCTGGTCCCCTACCATTCCCGAGGGCGAAGCAGACGTTTTGTTGGCGCTGGAATGGGCCGAGGCCCTGCGCTGGATCAATTACATGAATCCGGAAACGGGTACCTTCATTGCCGACACACAGCGCATCGTGCCGCCCTTTGCCTGTCGGGCGCGCGGGCGGGGCGAAGAGGCCGGCTATGCCCCCCAGACCCCCGAAGAAATCATGGCACAGGTTCGCGCCGGTTATGCCATGGACGCAACCTCAATGGCCGAGGATCTGGGGAATTTAAAGGCCGCAAACACAGTGCTTTTGGGGGCATTGTCCACCTCCCTTGAATTTCCCGCCGAGGATTGGCTAGAGGTCATCCGCGATTTTGTGCCGCCCAAATCCATTGATATCAATAT
>JALWOO010000126.1 GCA_027083485.1 Amylibacter sp.
ACCTATGTTTCTGCCGGTTTTTTGTTTTTGTTCGGTCTGCACTTCCTCGGTATTCTGCGTATTCCGCTGCTGTATCGGGAGGCCCGTATCGAGATGGATAATGCCAATGCCTCGACTATTGTCGGCAGTTATTTGATGGGGTTGGCATTTGGTTTCGGCTGGACCCCCTGCGTTGGTCCGGCACTTGCCGCCATTCTGATGATTGCAGCGGGGATGGGCGATATGCTGCAGGGTGGATTGCTGTTGCTGGTCTACGGTTTGTCGATGACATTGCCCTTTGTGATCGCTGCAATCTTTGCCAAACCGTTTTTGCGCTGGATGCAGCGTAACCGTAAATACATGGGACATGTCGAAAAATTGATGGGGGCGATGTTGATCGTGTTTGCTATCCTGATTGCGACAAACAAGGTAAACGAAATCGCGAACTGGTTGATTCAGACCTTCCCGATTTTTCAATCAATTGGATAGGAGGAGCCAAAACATGAGAATAATTACATTACTGGTGGCGCTATTTGTGGCGTTCCCCGTGTTTGCTGTCGAAATGGGAGACGACGGCCTGCACAAGCCCACGTGGTTGCGCACAACCTTTAAGGACTTTGCCGAGGATCACGCCGCCGCTGTTGCCGAAGGCAAGCATTTCGTCATTATTGTGGAGCAGCGCGGCTGTATCTACTGCAATAAGATGCACGAGGAAATCTTTCCGATTCCGCGAATCGATAAGATGATTCGGGATAATTTCTTTATTGTTCAGCTGAATATGTTTGGTGACGAAGAGGTGACGGACTTTGACGGCAAGGTTATGACCGAGAAAGAACTGGCCCGCAGATGGGGGTTGGTGTTCACGCCGACAATGGTTTTCTTTCCCGAGAAATTACCCGATTCGGGACCCGGCATACAACGTGCGGTTTTGGCGATGCCCGGCGCATTTGGAAAGTATACGACCTTTAATATCCTCAAGTTTATAGCGGACAAGGTTTATCTAACCGACGAGGTTTTCCAGAAATTCCATGCCCGGATGCTGAAGGAACAAGGCGTGATTGAGTAAGGTCAACCAGAAACACGCAACTGCGGCAAAACATGCAGCTATGCGAATTTATATTGCGTAAAGCAGGTGTTTGCAGTAACAATATTCGGATAACACCAAAGGGAGGAAACTAAATGCGGAGCCTAGCAATCGCATCAATTGGTGCCGCTATCTTTGCTACATCGGCCTTTGCGACCGAAGTAGCGCCAGACAGCGTCACATTTGGCGAAGGTGGCACAGTCGCCACTTCACTAACCGGGGTCGCGGGAGACCCGGCAAGCGGCAGAAAGCTTTTTGCTAACCGTAAATTGGGAAATTGCCTGGCATGCCATGTCAATTCCGAAATGTCGGAACAGCAGTTCCATGGGGAAATCGGTCCATCACTAGACGGCGTTGCATCGCGTTATGACGAAGCAAAGCTGCGCGGAATTCTGGTTAATTCGAAAATGTCTTTCGAAGATACCATGATGCCTTCCTTCTATCGTTTGAAGAACGGCGCGCGGACCATGAAGAAATTTGAAGGTAAAACAATTTTGACTGCTCAGCAGCTCGAAGATGTTCTCGCCTATCTGAAAACACTCAAATAATCAGGGGAGTAGAGATGAATATCTCCAGAAGAAACGCGCTTGCCATTGGTGGCGCGGCGCTGACGGTCACACTTGTACCAGTCAGTTTTGCTCAGGCAGCTGCCGATGATGCGATGGCCAAGGCCGTTGCCGAATTTACAGGCGGCGCAGATGTTGCAACGGGCGGCATTGAACTGACCACACCGGAAATTGCCGAAAACGGGAACACTGTTCCTGTCGGTTTCTCGGCTCCGGGTGCCAAGCGTGCTGTGCTTTTGGCCAGTAAAAATCCGGGTCCGGTTGTGTCCTTCTTTACATTTGGTGCCTTGTCCGCAGGGGATGCGTCCACGCGTATTCGTCTTGCCGGTACACAGGACGTTGTTGTCATCGCCGAAATGGCTGACGGATCGTACACACAGGTGTCCAAAGCTGTAAAAGTAACAATCGGCGGCTGCGGCGGCTAATTCCGGAATAGGAGAAAAATCATGGGTAAACCTCGTGTAAAAGTTCCCAAGTCTGCCAAAGCAGGCGAGGTGATCACAGTCAAGACGCTGATCAAGCACAAAATGGAATCCGGTCGTCGTAAAGACAAGAAAACCGGCAAGCTTGTCCCGCGCAATATCGTCAACATGTTTTCGGCTTCCTTCAACGGCGAAGAAGTCATCAAAGTTGATTTGCATGGTTCTGTTTCGACAAACCCTTATTTTCAGTTCCAGATGAAAGTGCCGGAAACTGGCGAACTTGCTTTCAAATGGGCTGATGATGATGGCAACGTCACTGAAACCAGCAAAAAAATCACGGTGGCTTAAACCACCCAGGGGAGGAAAATATGAAAAAGCTACTAAGCACAGTGGCATGCGGCATTGTCGCAATGACCATGGGTCAGGCAGCATTTGCTGATCCTGACATGTCGGCAAAGCTGGTGATTGACGGAACCGAAATTCCGACACACGCCAAAGGTCAGCCCGGCGGCCCATTGGACGAGCTGTATTCCGGCTGGTTGTTCCGTTCCGCAGAAACGCGGGCGTTGCAGCTGGACGATTTCGACAATCCGGCATTTGTCTTTGTCGAAGATGCTGAAGCTATGTTTGACAAGGTTGAGGGTTCCGAGGGCAAGTCTTGCTCCAGCTGCCATGAAGTCGGTGATTTCAAAGGTCTGCGTCCGGTTCTGCCGCGCTGGAATGAAGCAAAAGGCAAGCTTTATTCCATGGAAAACTACATCAACGACTGCCGTACAGAGCGTATGGGTGCCGAAAAGTGGAAGTGGTCCAAGCCTAAGATGACATCAATGGTGGCATTGATTTCGCTGCAGTCCCGCGGCATGCCGATCAATGTGGCAACCGATGGTCCTGTTGCAGACATCTATAAGCAAGGCAAAGAGCTGTATTACACCCGTGTAGGCCAGCTGGATATGGCGTGTTCGAACTGCCACGAAGACAACTATGGCAACATGATCCGTGCGGATCACTTGTCACAGGGTCAGATCAACGGCTTTCCGACATATCGTCTGAAGAATGCCAAGCTGAATTCGATTCATGCGCGCTTCAAAGGCTGCATGAAGAATATTCGGGCACAGCCTTATGGCCAGGGTTCGCCCGAGTTCCAGGCGCTGGAACTCTATGTCGCATCTCGCGGCAACGGGCTTTCGGTTGAGGCTCCTTCGGTTCGTAACTAAACCAACTTCAACCCCGCGCAGAGCAATCTCCGCGGGGTTTTTCTTTCTAACACAAGTTTCTACGGGCTACCCGTGGACAAAGGATAAACCAGATGATTTCGCGTCGTGATTTCCTTCAAGCATCTGTTGCTGCCTCTGCTATCTATAGCGCCTATGGCATCAGTAACCTGTCGCGTGCCGCTGCCCAGCAGTCGTTGACCCAGGACCAATTGCTGGATTTCAAAACTACAGGTAACGTGACACTGATTCACATTACCGATATTCATGCCCAGATGAAGCCGATCTATTTCCGCGAGCCGGAAATAAACCTTGGCGTTGGTGCTGCTCTTGGCCAGCCGCCCCATGTTACCG
Source organism: Amylibacter sp. (assembly GCA_027083485.1). Classification (GTDB taxonomy): domain Bacteria; phylum Pseudomonadota; class Alphaproteobacteria; order Rhodobacterales; family Rhodobacteraceae; genus Amylibacter. The sequence continues at coordinate 3,617 of JALWOO010000126.1, forward strand.
GGGCAGATTTCTTGAAGATGTTCAACATGGCCCCGGGGTCGGCTGATGCTTATGCGCTGACCTATCAGGATTTTGGCACATTGGCCAAGTCATACGGTAAAATGGGCGGGCTTGATCGGGTTGCAACCGTGATCAACGCCATTCGCGCTGACCGTCCCGATGCCTTGCTGCTGGATGGCGGCGACACATGGCATGGATCTTATACCTGCCTGAAGTCCGAAGGTCAGGACATGGTCAATGTCATGAACATGCTGAAACCGGATGCGATGACTTTCCACTGGGAGTTTACGCTGGGTTCCGATCGTGTGCGGGATATTATTGAAAACCTGCCGTTCAAGGCGATGGGCCAAAATATTTTCGACAAGGAATGGGACGAGCCATCCGAGGATTTCGCCGACTATGAAATCTTTGAACGGGGCGGTGCAAAGATTGCCGTTATCGGGCAGGCTTTCCCCTACATGCCGATCGCCAATCCGGGCTGGATGTTCCCTGAATATTCATTCGGTATCCGCGATCAGCGTATGCAGGAAATGGTGGACGAGGTCCGTGCCAAAGGGGCCGATCTGGTTGTTTGTCTGAGCCACAACGGTTTTGACGTGGACCGTGCCATGGCTGCCAAGGTCAAGGGCATTGATATTATCCTGACCGGCCATACCCATGACGCGATTCCGGAGCCGGTTCTGGTGGGTGAAACCATGCTGATTGCCTCCGGTTCCAACGGTAAATTCGTGACCCGTCTGGATCTGGACGTGCGCGATGGCCGTTTGATGGGCTTTAACCACAAACTGATCCCGATTTTCTCGGATGTGATCGAGGCGGATAAAACCGTTGCGGCCGCGATTGATGCGGAACGTAAACCCTATGACAAGGAACTGAGCGAAGTTATTGGACACACCGATAGCCTTCTGTACCGCCGCGGGAATTTCAACGGCACGTGGGATGATCTGATCTGCAATGCGCTGATTGACGAACGCGATGCGGATATTGCTCTTAGCCCGGGTTTCCGTTGGGGACCAAGCTTGATGCCGGGTGATGCGATTACCCGCGAAGATCTGTTTAACGCGACCTCGATGACCTATCCAAATGCCTATCGTTCGGAAATGACCGGCGAAACCATCAAGCTGATCCTCGAGGATGTGGCTGATAACCTGTTCAACCCTGATCCATACTATCAGCAGGGTGGCGATATGGTGCGTGTCGGTGGCATGGGCTATCAGATCGACGTGAACAAGCCACAAGGTTCGCGTCTGTCCAACATGACCTTGCTGAAAACCGGCGAAGCCATTGACCCAAGCAAAACCTATGTGGTTGCGGGCTGGGCATCGGTGCGCGAAGGCACCGAAGGGCCGGCGATTTGGGATGTTGTCGAAAACTACATTCGCCGCGAGGGCACAGTGCATGTGGACCCGAACAAGTCGGTGAAAGTGATCACTGGTTAAAACAACTAGAGCATTTCGCGTTAAGCCTGAATCACCTAACGCTGGGAGCCTCAGGTAAAATGCGAAATGCTTAGGCCCCGAAATTCGGGGCCTTTTTACAATCAGGGGAACAAATGGCCGATAAATTAACGCGCCGCGGATTTGTCAAAGCCGGAATGGCCGCAAGTGCCGGTCTGGCGGGAACCTCTGCTGCTGCGCAGGGAGATCCGAAAATTACCAAGGTCCAGAAATGGGCACAGGAACTGGGCGAGGGGTTGGATACGCGGCCCTATGGCCTGCCTTCCCCCCATGAAACCGGCGTGCAGCGCCGCCGTGTTCCCTGGCTGACTGCGGATGCGACCTCTTCGATCAACTTCACGCCGATCCATGATCTGGAGGGGATTATCACCCCGAACGGTGTGTGTTTTGAACGCCATCATGCAGGTGTCCCCCAATATGATCCGGCGGATCACCGGCTGATGATCAACGGGCTGGTGGATCAACCGCTGGTCCTGACCATGGCCGATATTCTGCGGTTTCCACGGGAAAACCGGGTGCATTTCCTTGAATGCGCGGCAAATTCCGGCATGGAATGGCGCGGCCCGCAGATGGACGGGGCGCAGTTCACCCACGGGATGATCCATAATGTGATGTATACCGGCGTGCCGCTGCGCCTGATCCTGCTAGAGGCAGGGATCAAAACCACGGGCAAATGGGTGCTGGCCGAAGGCGCGGATGCCAGCGGGCTGTCCCGCTCGATCCCGATGGAAAAGGCGCTGGATGATTGCCTTGTTGCGTTCAAAATGAACGGCGAGGCCTTGCGCCCCGAAAACGGCTATCCGCTGCGCCTTGTGGTGCCCGGTTGGGAGGGCATCACATGGATCAAATGGCTGCGGCGTCTGGAAGTGGGCGACAAGCCTTGGCATCAGCGCGAGGAAACCTCGAAATATACGGATTTGCTGGCGGATGGCAGCGCGCGGCGGTTTAGCTGGGTGATGGATGCCAAATCGGTGATCACCAGCCCAAGCCCGCAAATGCCGATCACCCACGGCCCGGGCCAGACGGTGATTTCCGGTCTGGCGTGGTCCGGTCATGGCACAATTCCCAAGGTGGATGTGTCGCTGGATGGCGGCGTCAACTGGCATCCGGCCCGCATGTCGGGGCCGAGCCTCGATAAATCGCTGCACCGGTTCTATTTTGATTTTGTCTGGGATGGCAAACCGCTGCTGCTGCAAAGCCGCGCACAGGATTCGACCGGCTATATGCAGCCAACCAAAGACGCGCTGCGCGGTTTTCGGGGGGAAAGCTCCACTTATCACAATAACGGTATTCAGACTTGGGCGATTAACGAACAGGGCGAGGCGCAAAATGTTGAAGTATCTTAGGCTTTCGCTTGTCGCCATTGTGCTGGCTTCCCCTGTGTTTGCCGGCCCGTTGGGTTTGGGGCGGCCTGCCTTGCCGGAAGAGGTTTCCGCCTGGGACATTGATGTACGTCCCGACGGGCAGGGCCTGCCGGAAGGGGCGGGATCAGTGGCGGATGGTGAAGAAACCTATGTGGAAAAATGCGCCGCCTGTCATGGTGATTTTGGCGAAGGCGTTGGCCGCTGGCCAATCCTTGCGGGCGGGGAGGACACCCTTGCGGATGAACGCCCGACGAAAACGGTTGGCTCTTACTGGCCCTATCTCTCGACGGTTTGGGATTATGTTTACCGCACCATGCCTTATGGGGAGGCCCGTTCCCTGACTGCCGACGAAGTGTATCAGGTAACCGCCTATATTCTGTATCTGAATGATCTGGTGGGGGAGGATTTCACCCTGACCAAGGACAATTTCCCATCGGTTCCCCTGCCCAATCAATCCGGTTTCAAGCTGGATGACCGGCCCCAAACCGAATATCCGGTTTTTCGAGCCGCCCCTTGCATGGAGAATTGCAAGCCCAAGGTTGAAATTACAGGACGAGGCAGCGCAAAAGGCGAGGATATGGGAGGCTGAACCGATTCAAAATGGGCATAATGCCGCCTTTCGATAGAAAACTGCCAATACATGACATATATCAATTAGACCGGAAGGTGGCTGTGGTTTAATACAGTCCTGTTTTGTGCGTAAGAATCGGCTATCCCTCTGGAATGTTCGGTATTTGCGCTTATATATGACCAGAACCGGACAGGAAGCTGTCCGAACTCACCCGTGTAGCATGCCACTGGTATTGCGCACAAATAAAGAGCCGGTTTGAACCCGAAGGGGGGCGCTGCTCTGACTCCACAGGCCCTTTGGGGCGCAAACGAATAAGGAATCGCAGAATGTCGAAGTTTCTTTCCACTCTTGCTGTTGCAGGTCTTCTCGCTTCAACCACGGCTGTTTTTGCAGACACAGCAACCGAAGGCACTACTGCTGATGCAGCTGCAACCGAAACAATGGCGATTGTTGTCGATGCCGATCTGGCAAAAAAGGGCAAGAAGGTTTTCAAAAAGTGTAAAGCCTGTCACAAAGTTGGCGACAAAGCCAAAAATGCTGTTGGTCCGGTTTTGAACGGCGTATACGGCCGCACGCCCGGCACGTTTGAGGGCTTCAAATATTCCAAAAACATGAAAGCTCTGGGGGAAACTCTGGCTGCTTGGGACGAAGAACATCTGAATACATTCCTGACCAAGCCGAAAAACATGGTCAAGAAAACCAAAATGTCCTTTGCCGGCCTGAAAAAAGAAAAAGACCGCAAAGCCGTCATCGAATACCTGAAATCTCTGTCTGTTTCCAAGTAAACAAAACACAGTTTGACGCAAACGGCATCCTTCGGGGTGCCGTTTTTTTGTCGCAGACCACATTTGTGAATTGATGTGCGGGAAGGG
>JALWOO010000127.1 GCA_027083485.1 Amylibacter sp.
ATCATCAACGCATAGGGGCCGGACATCCATTCCTCCCCCACCAGCGGGGAACCCTCGGGAATTTGCTTCTTGCGCGCAGCAGTCAGCGCCCAGCCTTCAGCCACTTTGATCAACTGATCCTTGATTTGTTGCAGCAGATCAACCCGGGCCGCAACAGAGGTATTGGCCCAGACATCCCGCGCTGCGGATAGTTCCGTCAGCGCCTGATCCAGTTCAGGCATTTGCGATGTCCGGGCCATTTTTTATCCTTTATCCAGCAGGCAATCGCCATGGGCTTCGCGCAATTTGTTTTTCAACACCTTGCCCGTGGCCCCCAGTGGCAATTCATCCACGAAAATCACCTTGTCCGGCACCTGCCAGCTGGCGATTTTTCCCTGATAAAAGCCGAGCAAATCCGCCTCGGAAGGATCCGCATTCGGGGCTTTGACCACAATCAGCACGGGCCGTTCCGACCATTTTTCATGCTGCGCCGCAATCGCCGCCGCCATTGCCACGCCTTCGTGGGCCATGGCGATATTTTCCAATTCCACCGTGGAAATCCATTCACCGCCGGATTTGATGATGTCCTTGGACCGGTCACGAATGATCAAATAGCCATCCGGATCAATCGTTGCCACATCGCCCGTATCAAACCAGCCATCCGCCGTCAGCGCGCTGCTGTCTGCCTTGAAATAGGTGTCCACAATCCAGTGACCGCGAATTTGCAAATCGCCCTGTGTTTCGCCATCATTGGGCAACAGGTTGCCCGCGTCATCGACAATGCGCAACTCCACGCCCCAAGGCGCACGCCCCTGCCCCAAACGCACCGCCGCCTGTTCATCGGCAGACAGGGCCGTATGTTTTTGCAGCAACTGGTTCAACGATCCCAGCGGGCTGGTTTCGGTCATGCCCCAGGCGTGGATCAGATCCACATCGTATTTGTCGCGGAACTCTGCAATCATCGACGGCGGCAGGGCCGAGCCGCCAACCACGGTCCGTTGCAGGCTCGCCGCTTTGGAGCCGGTTTTTTCCAGCGCATCCAGCAGCCCCATCCAGATCGTCGGAACCCCCAGCGCCAGCGTCACCTGTTCCCCGTCGATCAGCCTGACAAGGCTCTCCCCGTCCAGCCCCGGCCCCGGCAAAACCAGCTTGCACCCGACAGCCGCCGCAACATAGGGCACGCCCCAGGCGTTCACATGGAACATCGGCACCACCGGCAACACCGTATCGCGCGCCGCAATGCCCAGCCCGTCCGGCTGATTTCCCGCCAGCGTATGCAGCACTGTGGAACGATGCGTGTATAATACACCCTTGGGATTGCCCGTGGTGCCGGATGTGTAACACAGCGACGAAGGCAGGTTTTCGTCCAGCTCCGGCCAGACATAACCGTCATCCCCGTCGGCGATCAGCTCGTCATAAAACAGCAGCCCCTCCACCATGGCGGCGGCCTCTTCATCGCGTGGCCCCATCAGCACCACGGCCTTGACCGATTTCAGATGCTCGCCCAGCTTTGCCGCCACCGGCAGAAAGGTTTTATCCAGAAACAGCACCTGATCCTGCGCATGGTTGATGATATAGATCAGCTGTTCGGGAAACAGGCGCGGGTTGATGGTGTGGCAAATCATGCCGCCACCGGCCACGCCAAAGTAAATCTCCAGATGGCGGGTGTTGTTCCAGGCAATCGTGGCGCAACAATCGCCCTGTTTGATCCCCATCTTGCCCAGCGCCGAAGCCAGTTTGCGCGCGCGCAATTCGGTTTTAGCCCAGTTGCTGCGCGCAATGCTGCCGTCCGTTTCCACCGCCACGATTTCCGTACCACCGTGATAGCGCGCCGCGTGGTCAATCAATCCGCTGATATTCAGCTGCTTGTGCATCATTTTTCCGAGCATGGTCTCTCCCTTAACCTGCGGCCTTGATCATATCGGCCGCTTTTTCAGCAATCAT
>JALWOO010000128.1 GCA_027083485.1 Amylibacter sp.
GTGCTGCTGGTCAATGCCTATCCATGGCCCAAGGGCATCGTCAAAAGATATGTCGCAGCGAATAACATCGACACGCCGGTGAAGGAGATTTTTATCAGCCACGGTTTTGCGATTCCGGTGCTGATCCTGATGGCGGTGGGGATCGGCATGACGGTTCTGACCACGCGCACCCGTTTTGGCCGCTATGTTTTTGCCATTGGCGGCAATCCGGATGCGGCAGAGCTGTCGGGGATTAATACCCGCTGGGTGACGGTGAAAATTTTCGCTCTGATGGGAATGCTCAGCGGGTTGGCGGCGGTGATTGCCAGCGCGCGGCTGGGGTCGGCGACCAATAACCTTGGCACGCTGGATGAATTGTATGTGATCGCGGCGGCGGTGATTGGCGGCACGTCCTTTGCCGGCGGGGTCGGTACGATTTACGGGGCGATACTGGGGGCGCTGGTGATGCAGTCCTTGCAAACCGGCATGGTGTTGATCGGGTTTGACGCGGCGATCCAGCAAATGGTTGTGGGGGCGGTTCTGGTCGGGGCGGTGTGGATCGATTCCATTTATCGCCGCCGCACCGGGGTTTAGGAGGATGGAAATGCAAAAACCACTGGTGGAAATGCGCGATATCCATCTGGCCTTTGGCGGGATCAAGGCGGTGGACGGGGTCAGCGTTGATCTGTATCCGGGCGAGGTTGTCGGCTTGCTGGGCCACAATGGCGCGGGGAAATCCACCCTGATCAAGGTTTTGTCCGGTGCCTATCAGGCGGATGCGGGGGAAATCTATGTGAATGGCGAACGCGCCGTGATCAACAACCCGCGTGATGCGCGCAAATACAATATCGAAACCATTTACCAGACGCTGGCGCTGGCGGATAACCTCGATGCGGCGGCGAATCTGTTTTTGGGGCGGGAAATTGTCAACCGGTTCGGGCTGGTGGATGATGACGCGATGGAGGCCGAAACCCGCAAGATCATGGCGCGGCTGAACCCGAATTTCCAGAAGTTTTCCGCGCCGGTTTCGGCCCTGTCCGGCGGGCAGCGCCAATCGGTGGCGATCACGCGGGCGGTGTATTTCAATGCGCGTATCCTGATTATGGACGAGCCAACCGCCGCGCTGGGACCGCAGGAAACCGAGATGGTCGCCGAGCTGATCCAGCAGCTCAAGGCGGAGGGCATCGGGATTTTCCTGATCAGCCATGACATTCACGACGTGATGGACCTGTGCGACCGGATCAGCGTGATGAAAAACGGCAAGCTGGTGGGCACGCAGCGGGTGGAAGATGTGACCGATGATGAAATCCTTGCCATGATTATTCTTGGGAAAAACCCGAAAGCGGCGTGATCGGGTTTAAGGGGAGCGCGCTCTGCGCGCTTGCCTTCGGCGAGGATATTTAGGCGAATTCGAAAAGGGGGCCGTGTTATCGGCTGTGTTGGATCATCCAGTCGCGCATGACGAATTTTTGCGGTTTGCCGGTGACGGTCAGGGGCAGGTCTTCGACAAGGCGGATATGGGCGGGGATTTTGAAATGGGCGATCTGGCCTTTGCAGAAATCCCGTACCGATTGTTCGGTCAGGGTGCTGTTGGCGGGAATGATCCAGACGCAGACTTCTTCGCCGAATTTTTCATGGGGGATGCCGAAAACCTGTGCTTCCTGAATGTCGGGATGGCGGCGCAGGAAGGCTTCTATTTCGGCGGGGTAGATATTTTCGCCGCCGCGGATGATCATGTCTTTCAGGCGGCCGGTGATGGTGCAAAATCCGTCTTTGTCCAGCGTGGCAAGATCGCCGGTGTGCATCCAGCCTTCGGCGTCTATTGCTTCGGCGGTTTTTTCCGGATCGTCCCAATAGCCGTGCATGACCGAATAGCCGCGCGTGCAGAGTTCGCCTTTTTCGCCGACGGGGACGATGGAGCCGTCCGGCGCGATGAGTTTTACC
>JALWOO010000129.1 GCA_027083485.1 Amylibacter sp.
TGCGTGGGCGGCGCAGGCGGTCAGCCACAGATACAGGGCGGCATTGGCCTCGCGGCTTGGGAAATGGGCAAGGGTTTCGGGCAGGCGCAAGGCCTCCCCGTCAAAAGACGCCTGCGCCATACGCTCCATATCCGTGCCCAGACGGCGGCGAAACGACAGGCGGTGACGGCTGATTTCAGGCGCAACCGGGCGGATTTCCACCGATGGATCCCCCCCCAGCCCCCTGAAAAAGATTGCCAGCCGTCCATCAACCTCGGAGAGGTTGACCGCGGCTCCGTGATGCACCTCGGGGGCATCAAGACGGCTGGCGTAGGAATGCCATAGTTTCCCGACAGTTTCTTCGGGTTCCCATGGATCGAGGTCTACCTTGTTCATGCTATGCCTCACCCAAAGACAGCAGTCACAAGGTCAAGGAGCCCGCGTTTCACATCCTCTTCGTCTGTCAAAGGTTCGATCATCGCCGCCTGAACCGCGCGTTCCAGCGGCATGCCCTGCGCAACCAGCGTCGCGGCATAGACAATCAGGCGGGTCGAAACCCCCTCTTCCAGATCCTGACCCTTGAGCGCACGCAGCTTGCCGGCAAGGCGCACAAGCCCCTCGCAGCGATCCGCATCAAGCCCGCTCTCGCGGGAAACGACCTCGACTTCCAGCGCGGGAGTTGGAAAATCAAACTCCACAGACAGGAAACGCTGGCGAGTCGAGGGTTTCAGGGTCTTGAGGATATTCTGGTAGCCGGGGTTATAGGAGGCCACGAGCATAAAGCCCGGCGCGGCCTCTATTTCCTCGCTGGTGCGATCGATCGGCAGGATACGCCGGTCATCGGTCAGCGGGTGAAGCACCACGGTTACATCTTTGCGGGCCTCGACAACTTCGTCGAGGTAACATATCGCACCTTCGCGCACAGCGCGGGTGAGGGGGCCATCGACCCAAACCGTTTCCCCGCCTTTCAGCAGGTAACGCCCGATCAGGTCAGCAGCGGAAAGGTCATCGTGACAGGCCACGGTGTACAGGGGCCGGCCGAGTTGTGCGGCCATATGGGCCACAAAACGGGTTTTGCCGCAACCGGTCGGGCCTTTGAGCAGCAAAGGTAGGTTGTTGGCATGGGCGGCACGAAAGATTTCGCACTCGTCCCCTTGGGGAAGGTAGAAGGGGGCTGTTGCCCCCTCCATTTTGTTTGCGCCATCCATCAGGCTTACTCCGCAGGAGTGGCATCAGCGCCACGGATGATTTCCTTACGGGGAACCAGCAGAGCATAGAGATACAGGCATACGCCCAGCACCACAGCAACACCGGCACCAAACCGCATCCAGTAGAACACGGCCAGCATATCCTGAACGTCCATATAGCTCTCGCCAACGACTCGCTGCATGTGGGTCTGAACGGTCCCGGCAAAGGTCAGCGCGAAGGTCATGAACACCATGCCACCGGACATCAGCCAGAAAGAAGCCATATTGATCACCTGATTGTAAGGATCACGTTTCAATAGCAACGGCATGGCGTAGCTGAACATGGCCAGGTTCAACGAGACATAAGCCCCAAAGAAAGCCAGATGCCCGTGTGCCGCCGTGATCTGGGTGCCGTGGGTATAGTAGTTTACCCCGTGCAATGTATGCAGGAACCCCCACACACCCGCACCAAAGAAAGCCAGTACCGCACAACCAAGCGACCACAACAGGGCAGCTTTGTTCGGATGATCCCGACGGCCCTTCCAAACCATGATGAAAGCAAAGGACATCATGGCAAAGAACGGAATGACTTCCAGTGACGAGAAGATCGACCCGATCCACTGCCAATACCCCGGAGTACCGATCCAGTAGTAGTGGTGACCCGTCCCGAGCAGACCCGAAAACAGTGCTGTGGCAACAATGATATACAACCATTTCTCCACAACTTCGCGGTCAACACCGGTCAGTTTCAGCATCAGGAAGGCCAGAATAGAGGCCATGATCAATTCCCAAACACCTTCTACCCAGAGATGAATCACGTACCACCAGTATTCCTTGTCCAACGCCAAGTTGTCCGGATTGTAAAAGGCAAACAGAAACAACAGCGCCAGCGCCCAGAGGCCGAGCAACAGGATGTTGGAAATGGCGGTTTTCTTACCCTTCAAAACCGTCATTGTGACGTTGAACAAGAAGATTAGCGCAGCAACTACGATCCCGACTTTTACCCAGATGGGTTGTTCAAGAAACTCGCGGCCCTGCTGGCCGAGCAACCAGTTACCTTCAAACAGGCTAAAGGTATAGGTCACAACAACACCGGCAGTTCCAAGCACCAGAATAGCCAGCTGGATATAGGCCAGCTTAACAGAGTAAATCTCGCTTTCGCTTTCTTCTGGTACGATGAAATACGCAGCCCCGAAGAAACCGGTCAGCAACCAAACCACCAGTGAATTGGTATGCAGCATGCGCATGATGTTAAACGGCATCAGCCCCGACAAGGTATCGGGCACCACATAAACCCACCCCATGAGCAGCCCCATGGACACCTGAACCAAGAATAATGTCAGCGCCACGAGGATATACGCCAAAGCGATCTTTTGTGATTGATATTTCATAATAATATCCTCCCTTTAACCGGCATCATTGGGCGGCCAGCCCTGTGTGTCGATGGTGTTGGTCCACAGCAGGAAATTGCTCAGATTGCGGATTTCCTCGTCTGACAGATTGAACTGTGGCATCTGGCGACGACCTTCGATGCCGCTGGGCTGGGCTTCCATCCAGCCTTTGAGCGTATCAAAAGCAGCTTCAGGATCGTCATTCACACCCCACCGTGTCATCACATTGCCAAGCTCGGGTGCAAAGTATGCTCCCTCTCCCAGAATTGTATGACAGTTGATGCAGGCTTTCTTCTCCCAAACCCGTTTACCGGCAGCAACGCTTTCAGTCAGGGTTTCGGCATTTGTCGATGTATTAATAATATACTGGCGGCTCTGATAGGTCAGCCCCAGAAAGATGAGTAGGAAAAACAGTGACCCGCCATAAAAAATATTCCGGGCCATGCTTTTAGTCATGACTTCGCGCATTGCGTCCTCCTTTGCGGAGTCGTTGTAAGTGTGATGAACCTGCGGGAGTTTCTCTGGAAATTCCTTGACGAAAGTCAATTGCTTCAAAATTTCGTGACTCTCCCTGAAGGTGATTTTTAGTCGCTCCCCTTGACTAAAATCAAGAATTCCAAAACCGCAAACGTGTATTCAGTTTGTGCCTCACCAGCAGATACATCTCTTGGATTGTTAGGAGAATGATGTGATGAAAACCCGCAAAAAAAATTGGAAAGCAATGTTGCTTGCAAGCGCGACGGCCTTTGCCGTATTGCCGCTCTCTAGCGCTGTTGCGCAGGATTATAATCCCAAGATGAATACGCTGGAGGCGCTTGGCATCAGCATTGAAGGGATGAAGCCATCAGACCCGATTCTGAGTGCTGAAGAATTCGCCCACGGCAAAGCCATCTTCTTTGAGCGTTGCGCCGGTTGTCACGGTGTTTTGCGCAAAGGGGCCACTGGTAAACCTCTGACCGTTGACCTGACCCGTAGCGAAGACAAAGGTTATGACTACCTGAAAGACTTTATCACTTACGGCTCACCCGCCGGCATGCCCAACTGGGGCACATCGGGTGAGCTGACCGAAGACGAAGTCGGCATCATGGCCCGCTATGTGATGGTTGATCCGCCACAGCCACCGGAATTCGGCATGCCCGAAATCAAGAAAAGCTGGAAGCTGATCGTCGCTCCGGAAGATCGTCCGACCAAAAAGATGAACGATCTGGACATCGACAACCTGTTCTCTGTCACCTTGCGTGATGCAGGCCAGATTGCCCTGATCGACGGCTCCACCTACAAAATCGTGACAGTTATCGACACCGGTTATGCGGTACATATTTCGCGGATTTCCGCTTCTGGCCGTTACCTCTATGTGATTGGCCGCGACGCCAAGATCAACATGATCGACCTGTGGATGGAAGTACCGGCAACGGTTGCCGAATTGAAAGTCGGTTCCGAAGCCCGTTCGGTGGAAACCTCCAAATACGAAGGCTATGAGGACAAATACGCCATTGCCGGGGCTTACTGGCCTCCGCAATACGTCATCATGGACGGCGACACACTGGAGCCGCTCAAGGTCGAATCCACCCGTGGCATGACCTATGACACGCAGGAATTCCACCCGGAACCCCGTGTGGCCTCGATTGTGGCTTCCCACTACAAGCCTGAATTCGTGGTTAACGTCAAGGAAACCGGCAAGGTGCTGATGATCGATTATTCCGACATCAAAAACCTGAACGTCACCGAAATCGAGGCAGAACGTTATCTGCACGATGGTGGTTTTGACAGCACCGGACGTTATTTCCTTGTGGCTGCCAACGCCCGTAACAAGGTCGCGGTCATCGACACCAAAGAAGACAAGCTGGTTGCTCTGGTTGATACACAAGGCGTGAAACCACATCCGGGTCGGGGTGCCAACCTGGTGCATCCAACCTATGGACCTGTTTGGGTGACATCCCACCTCGGTGATGAAACTCTTGCCCTGATCGGCACAGATCCGGAAGGTCACCCGGATCAGGCATGGAAAGTTGTACAGCAACTCGAAGGCTTGGGTGGTGGTGCGCTGTTTGTGAAATCACACCCGAAATCGGCTCACCTGTATGTAGATGCGCCACTGAACCCGGATGCGGAAACTTCCGGTTCTGTAGGCGTGTTCAACATTGCCGATCTGACCAAGGAAGAACCGGAGTACACCACCTTGCCAATCGCACAGTGGGCCGACATCAAAGAAGGCCAGCCCCGCGTTGTTCAAGGTGAATTCAACAAAGCCGGTAACGAAATCTGGTTCTCTGTCTGGAACGGCAAAGACAAGGAATCGGCCATTGTTGTGGTTGACGACAAAACGCTGACGCTGAAAACCGTAATCAAGGATCCACGTCTGATTACGCCAACCGGCAAATTCAACGTCTACAATACACGGGCAGACGTTTACTAAACCCTGCCAGTTTTCAGGGGGCTTCACGGCCCCCTGATTTTTCCACATTAACACGGGCGGCATCTGATGAAACATCCAGCGAAGGTACACCTAGTAGGCGCAGGCCCAGGCGATCCAGATCTGTTGACGGTGGGCGCGCTACGCCTGTTGCAAGAGGCCGATGTTGTCGTTTATGACCGGCTCGTTTCCCCGCAAATCATGACGCTGGTTTCCCCCATGGCGGGACGTATTGCCGTGGGCAAAGCCCCCGGGGCGCATACGGTGCCCCAAGACGAGATCAACCGGATTTTAATCGAACAAGCCCGTTTGGGCCACAAGGTCGTCCGGCTCAAGGGCGGTGATCCGCTGGTGTTCGGGCGTGGTTCCGAAGAAGGGCTGGCCCTGCGCGCTGCCGGAATTGCTGTGGAATACATCCCGGGAATTACCGCCGCCCAAGGGGTCGCTGCGGCCACCGGTGTGCCGCTGACCCATCGCGGGCTGGCCAGTGGCGTGCGTTACGTCACCGGCCACCGCGCCAAGGATGCGCCGCTGGATCTGGATTGGGCCGGTCTGGCCGATCCGGACACCACCGTCGTTGTTTACATGGGAGCCGCCAATATGGTGCGGATCGCTGATCAGCTGATCGCCCACGGCCTGCCCCCTGAAACGCCGGTAATGGCCGTTTCCTGTGGCACCACCCCGCAAGAGCAGCGGGTTATTTCCAATCTGGCAGAGGTGTCTTCCAAGGTGCAGGCCCTCCCCGCACCGGTGCTGTTTGTCATTGGCAAAGTTGTTTCCCTCTATCCGGCCAGCGTTGTCGCCGGATATTTCGCCCACCCTCTGCCCCCACAGGAGGCCGCCCATGCGTAGCCTGTTGATCCTGCTCTTGATGGCAGATTTTGCAAATGCCAGCGAGGTCGGGAAGGTGCACCCCGACCGGCTGGAAAATCTGGTAAGGCAGGATTGCGGGGCGTGCCACGGCATGACCCGCAAGGGTGGTCTGGGACCGGATATACGCGCGCAAACACTGGCGGGGCGTGATCCGGCCATTCTTGCCGAAATCATCAAAAATGGCATCCCGAAAACCGCCATGCCCCCTTGGGGACCGCTGCTGAGCGATGCGGAAATAGACTGGATCGCGCAATACCTGCTCAAGGAACCAACCGAATGAAACGCCTGATCCCCCTGATATGCGCCCTTTTCCTTGCTCTGCCGGCACAGGCGGAAACGCCCTGTTGTGCAACGGGTGATCTGGGTCTGGTGGTGGAACGTGCCACCGGCGGGCTGGTGGTGATCGACCGCTCCGAACACGCCGCGATTGGCCATATCGAAGGTCTGGGCGACCTCAGCCATGCCAGCCTTGTCTATTCACCGGATGAACGCTTTGCCTATGTGTTTGGCCGCGATGGCGGGCTGACCAAAGTGGATATCCTGACCCGAAAAATCGTCAAACGGGTGATCCAGTCCGGAAATTCCATTGGCGGTGCGATTTCCGATGATGGCAAGCTGATCGCCGTGTCCAATTATGAACCGGGCGGCGTGCGGGTGTTTGATGCCCAAACACTGGATCTGGTGGCGGACATCCCGACCGGTGCCAAAACTATCGGCCTTGTCGATGCGCCGGGGCGGCGGTTTGTGTTTACCATGTGGGACAGCGGCGAAACATGGATTGCGGATTTTTCCGGCGATCTGAAAATCACCAAGCTGACGGAGATCGGAGATTTCCCCTATGACGGGCTGATTACACCGGACGGACGCACCTATATCACCGGCCTGTTCGGACAGGACGGCATGACCGCCCTTGACCTGTGGCAAGACCCGCCAAAGGTGCAGCACATCCTGCCCCATTATGGCCGTGGCGAGGAAAAGCTCCCCGTTTATAAAATGCCCCATCTGGAGGGCTGGGCACTGGCGGGCGATCGCTTTGTGTTGCCGGCGGTTGGCCATCACGAAGTTCTCTGGGTCGATTCGCGCAGCCTGAAAGAAGTCGCCCGCACCCAAGTTTACGGCCAGCCGGTTTTCGCCGTTGCACGGCCCGACGGGCGCTTTGTCTGGGTGAATTTCGCACATCCGTTAAATGACCGCGTGCAGGTAATTGATACGCTGACCGGCAAGGTGGTGAAAGAAATTCTCACCGGACCGGCCACGCTGCACATGGAATTCGCCCCGCGTGGGGCCGAGGTCTGGATCTCGGTGCGCGATGAAAACAAGGTCAAAATCTACGACACCCGCAGCTTTGAACAAATCGGGGAAATTGCAGCCGACAGCCCCTCCGGCATCTTTTTCACCGCCCGCGCCCATCGCACAGGACTATAGCCATGACACAGTTGCAAGACGATATCGACCAGCGCCTGCTGAATGAATGGCAACGGGATTTGCCGCTGGTATCACGCCCCTTTGCCGTGATGGGTCAAAAGCTGGGATTGCCCGAAGCGCGGGTTCTGGCGCGGTTGAGCCGTCTCAAGGAAAGCGGGGCAATATCCCGTATCGGGGCCACCATTCGCCCCAACACCATCGCCGTCAGCACCCTTGCCGCTATTGCCGTGCCAGAGGACCGCATCGAGGATATTGCCCATATTATCGGGCAGGAAAAAGGCGTGAACCATTCCTATTTGCGCGAACACGAAACCAATTTGTGGTTTGTGGCCACCGCCCCCGATAGTACCGCCCTGCAAGACACGCTGAACCGGATCAAGGCCCGCAGCGGCCTGCCTGTGCACAGCTTTCCGTTGCTTCGGGCATTCAACATTGATCTGGGTTTTAATCTGGATGGCGCGAAATCCAATGCGCTGGATCAGGGTGTTTTGCAAAAGCTGAAGCTGGACGATACCGACCGCCAGATCATGCAGGCATTGGCACAGGGCCTGCGCCTGATTGCCCGTCCTTTTGCCGCCTTGGCCA
>JALWOO010000130.1 GCA_027083485.1 Amylibacter sp.
TGACAGGAGAAGAGGTTAATGCCGTGAATGTAAGTGCCGAAAACGATGAATTTATTTATGAATTTGGGTAATTTGGCACTTTTTCATCCGGAACAAGGTCCTAAGCTAGGGGAACTTTAAGCACTAAATTTTTGAATCGGGATAAGACTTATGACATTGCAAGAAAGAAATCCGGACATCGGCGGCCATCGGGGGCGGCTGGCGCATTGGCTTGAAACGCCATTGGTTCGCTATTCTATTTTGGCTGTGATTATTGTGAATGCGATCACTTTGGGGCTGGGTACTTCGCCGCGTGTTCAGGAATTGACCGGCGGCTTGCTCCCCAAATTCGACAATCTGGTGATCGGTATTTTTGTCTGTGAAATGCTGGTAAAGCTCTATGCCTATGGCTGGCGGTTTTTCCGGTCGGCCTGGAACCTGTTTGATTTGACGATTGTGCTGGTGTCGCTTGTGCCGACCTCGTCGAGCCTGTCGGTTCTGCGCGGTTTGCGCGTGATCCGCGTGATGCGGGTTTTGTCGGCCATTCCACAGATGCGCGATGTGATCAAGGCGCTACTTGATGCGCTGCCCGGTATGGGCGCGGTGGTGGTGCTGTTGGCGATTGTGTTTTATATTTTCTCGGTGATGGCCACGATCCTTTATGGCGGGGCCTTTCCCCAATGGTTCGGAACCGTGGGGGAATCGCTCTATTCCCTGTTTCAAATCATGACCCTTGAGAGCTGGTCCATGGGGATCGTGCGCCCGGTTATGGAGCAATTCCCCTATGCCTGGGCGTTTTTCGTGCCTTTCATTATTTGCACCGCCTTTGCGGTTTTGAACCTGTTTATCGGCCTGCTGGTGAACACCATGCAGGCGGCCGTAGAAGAAGCGCAGGATGCGGAAATCGAACGGATCATGGGCGAGGTCATGACCTCCAATGCGCGGGTGGTCGAGCAGTTGGCGGATATGCAGGCCCAATTGGCCGAGATGCGCAAGCTGGTGCAAAAGGAGGCGCAATAACATGTCACAAGACAGTGGGTATACCCCGGATTTTGGCGAAATCAGCGCCCCGAAACCGGAAATTATGGCCGGAGACCGCCGCAAAATGCGGATCGCTATTCTGGGGGATTTTTCCGGTCGCGCCAACAAGGGGGATCTGCAAACAGGTGCCGATCTGGCGCGCCGTAAACCGATCAAATTCGATGTGGACACCTATGAGGATGTGATAGAACGGTTCGCCACAACGCTGATGCTGCCGATTGGCAAAGACGGCTCTGTGATCGAAGTCCCGCTTGAAGAATTGGACGCCCTGCATCCGGATGAACTGTTTGAAAATGTGGAAGTATTTTCCGACCTTGCCGCCCTGCGCAGCCGGATTTCAAGGGGTAAAAATCTGGATAGCGTGCTGGCCGACCTTCGGGAATGGGGCGCGGAATTTGGTGATTTCAAGCTGCGCAATACCGCGCGCGCCAAAGGGTCCAAGGCCAATGCCGCACTGAAACTGAACGAATTTGAAACGCTGATCGGGGTGGTGCGCGCAGAGCGCGAAGGGTCCGATGTGGACGACCTCATTCAACGCATCGTTGGCCCCTATGTCGTGGCGGCACCGGATGAAGGACAGGAAGCCATGCTTGAGGCCGTAGACAAAGCCCTGTCGGCGGCAATGTCGAGCATCCTGCACCATCCGGATTTTCAGGCTGTAGAAGCAAACTGGCGTGCCCTTGAAATGATTGCGCGGCGGGTGGAAACCGGCGGCCATCTGGAGGTGGTGATCTATGATGTGGCGGTGGAGGAATTCACCGCCGATTTGGCGGCGCAGGATGATTTGGCGCACTCCGGTCTGTATGACATGCTGGTAGAGCACCCGCGCCTTGATGAATCCCAAGGCCCTTTGGCCGCTGTTTTCGGGCTGTATACATTCGAGGAAACTCCCCCCCATGCGG
>JALWOO010000131.1 GCA_027083485.1 Amylibacter sp.
ATAGAGGTCAGCGTGGTCAGTGATCCCGGCCCGCCGCCGGTCAGCTGCACCACCAAATCGAACATCTTGAAATTCTCGATGCCGCGAAACAGCACCGCCAGCATCAAAAACGGCAACACCATCGGTACGGTCAGGGTCCAGAACTGCCGCCATTTGCTGGCGCGATCACATTCGGCGGCTTCGTAAATGCTGTCGGGAATGGAGCGCAGCCCCGCAAGGCAGATCAGCATCACGAAAGGCGTCCACATCCATGTATCCACGATCACAATAGCCCATGGCGCAAGGGCCACATCCCCGATCATCGAAAAGGACGAGGAATCAATACCGGTGAAAAACTCCACCACATAATTGAACAACCCGATTTGCGGCTGATACAGAAAGGTCCAGAAATTGCCCACCACAGCAGGGGACAGCATCATCGGCAGAACGATAAGGGTGGTCCACATATTGTTGCCTTTGAATTTCTTGTTAATCAGATAGGCCAGCGTAAAACCGATCAATACCTGAAAAAAGATCGTCCAGAACAGGAAATGCGCCGTGGCCTGCATGGAATTCCATGTGTCGGTATCGGTCAGGATCCGTTCATAATTGCGCAGGCCGATGTATTTTGCCTCGCGCAGGCGGTTGGCCTTGAAATTGGTAAAGCTGAGGTTGATCGTCCAGATCAGCGGGAAAATATTCACCGCCAAAAGCAGCACAATCGACGGGCCGACAAACAGCCAGGCAATGGCGCGGTCAGACAGGCCGCGCACCCGCCGCGCCAGCCCTGTCGGGGTCGCTTGCGCAAGGCGCTCGATGGGGCGCTCGATTGGATTGCCGGACATGGTTTTTTCCCGAATTGATGAAAATGCCAGACTCTGGCGATAACCATATGCGCCCCGGATTTCTCCGGAGCGCAAAGGCGATTACTTGATCAGACCTTCGTCCTCAAAGACTTCGGTCCAGTCTTTGACCAGCCCGTCCAGCGCCTCTTTGGCAGTGCCTTGACCGGCCACCACATAGTTGTGGATCCGGCTTTGCATCGGCAACAACAGCGACGCATAGGATGGCTCGGCCCAGAAATCCTTGACGATCGCCATGGAATCCAGAAACGCCTGATTATAGGGTTGTTTGCTGGCGAAATCAGGCGCTTCCACCACCGAGCGCATGGCCGAAGCCCCGCCCATTGCGGTCCACTGGGCCTGAATTTCCGGCTGGGCGAACCATTTGATATAGGCCAGCGCGCCATCCATGTTGTCGGTATTTGCCACCACGGAAATCCCCTGCCCGCCAAGCTGTGCATACTGACCTGCGGGGCCTTTGGGGTTGGCGAAATAGCCGGTACGATCCCCGCCCACATTCGGGTCGGCATTCACGCCGGGCCAGATAAAGGCAAAGTTCATTTGCAGCGCCACCTGACCGGATTTATAGGCGTCGATGTCTTCGCCCATGTACCAGTTTGAAGACCCCGGAGGCGTGGCGGTGTCATACAGTTCCTTGTAATATTCCAGCCCCGCAACCGCACCCGGAGAATTTACATAGCCCTCCAATTCATAAGGTTTATTGGGGTTTTGATACTCAAACCCGTAGTTATAAAGCGCGTTGGTCACCCCCATGGTGATGCCTTCGGAACCGCGTTCGGTGTAAATGGCTGCGCCGTAAACGGTTTTGCCGTCAATTTCGCGCCCCTGAAAGAACTGCGCAATGTCCTTGAGCTGCGCCAGATCGGCGGGAACGCCCAGATCATAGCCGTATTTCTCTTTGAATTCCGCCTGCAATTCGGGGCGCTCGAACCAGTCCTTGCGATAGGTCCAACCCACCACATCCGCATAAGCCGGCAGCGCCCAGTAATTCGGCGTGCCTTTGGGCCATTCCGCATAGCCCGTCACAGTGGCCGGAATGAAATCATCCATGCTGATGCCCTCTTGGGCAAAGAAATCAT
>JALWOO010000132.1 GCA_027083485.1 Amylibacter sp.
CATTCCGGCATGAATGACAAAAACCGGCTGAGCGGCAAGCAAATGGTGGATGTGCTGGTGAAAACCGGCTGGAACGGGCCGTTGCGCCCGTTGCTCAAGCGGATCAAGTTGAAAAACTCCAAGGGGCGCAAGGCTCCGATCAAAGGGGTGAGGGTGGTCGCGAAAACCGGCACTTTGAATTTCACCTCGGCGCTGGCGGGATATATCGAGTGCCCCAACGGGCGCAAACTGGCCTTTGCGATATTTTCGGCGGATCTGGGCAAGCGGGCGAAGATCAGCAAAGCGCAGCGCGCGCGGCCGGAAGGGGGGCGCAAGTGGGACAAGCGGGCCAAGCGGATGCAGCAAAAGCTGTTGCGGCGCTGGGCTTTGGAGTACGGGGTTTCCTGAGTTGGTGCGTTTTAGGGGCGCTGCCCCCGGCCCTTGCGGGCCTCCCCCAAGGTATTTTTAGAAAATGAAGAGGGAAGCGGGTTTGCCCCGCATGGCCTTGGCCAGCAGGGAGAAACCGGTGTTGTTTGATAGAAGGCGGGCCCGCCGTGCGGTTTTGTGCCAATCAGGGGGGTTAGTCCTGCTACCTGCGATCTGGGCGGGTTTCCCCGCTTTGGTATCTGGCGGCTGCCCCGGATGTTGCCGGGGGAACCTGTAACCACTTGTGACGTCGGGGGATGTTATAGCGCCAAGGTACAAAGGTTTTGTTAAGGGAGCGTGCGCTACTCGGTCAGATGGCGCGCGCGTGAGCCGCGCTCGATCGCTGCCCCGTGCAGGCGGTCGATTTCCAGCTGATAGCGGGTTTCCGCCAGAAAGCGCAGTTCGGATTCGCGCAAGCGTCCATCGGCGGCGGCTACATCGCAGCACAGCGCATAGGCGGTTTCATAGAATTTTTTCGGCAAGGCGGCACGCACAAGGCCAAACAGGGCGTCCAGCCCGTCCTCTTCTTCCATCAGGTCGAACACGGTTTGCGATACCACCGCCAGATGATCCGGATTGAAATCGGCGAAAATCGGCAAATGGTTGATGACCTGTTCAATGGAAAGCAATTCCAGCGTCCGGATATGTTCATCCGACAAGGAGGTCGCCACCATCATCGCTACAAGCGCATCTTGCAGGGACCACGGGGAAGGTTGGGTTGCAGCATCGTTCATTTTGATGTCCCTTTCAGGGGTTATTTCGCCTATATTATTGACCCCGCGCGCGGGGGGCAATAGGGAGTGGGGCGTAACCCAAAAAACAAGCGGAATGAACCTATGTCTGAAATGCGTGATCTGTGCATGACCTCCAAAGCCTGGCCTTTTGAAGAAGCGCGCAAGATTTTGAAACGTGTCGGCAAGGACAAGGACTGTGTTCTGTTTGAAACCGGCTATGGCCCGTCCGGCCTGCCCCATATCGGTACCTTTGGCGAGGTGGCGCGCACGACCATGATACGGCAGGCGTTTCAGGCGATGAGCGATATTCCCACGCGGCTGATCTGTTTTTCCGACGATCTGGACGGCATGCGCAAGGTGCCGGGCAATGTGCCCAATCCGGATGCCTTGCAGGAACATTTGCAAAAGCCCTTGTCGGCGGTGCCCGATCCCTTTGGCGAATACGACAGTTTTGCCGGTCATAACAACGCCATGTTGCGCCGGTTTCTGGATACTTTCGGGTTTGAGTATGAATTCTATTCCTCGACCGAATTTTACCAGTCCGGCCAGTTTGATGAAGTATTGCTGCGCTGTGTGGAAAAATATGACGACATCATGGAAGTGATGCTGAAATCCCTGCGCGAGGAGCGCCGTGCGACCTATTCGATATTCCTGCCGATTTGCCAAAAAACCGGACGGGTGCTTTATGTGCCGATGAAATCGGTGGATGCGGCAGCGGGGACGATTACCTATGTGGACGAGGACGGCGAAGAGGTGACCCCGCCGGTGACCGGCGGGCGGGT
>JALWOO010000133.1 GCA_027083485.1 Amylibacter sp.
GCATGGGCGCGCTGGTGTATCAGCCATTGTCCACAGGTATCACCTATCAGCTGATCCCGAAAGTAACGGCTGACGGCATTCCGCTGCACACCATGGGGTATGGCCGGACCTCTGCCGCCAACGGCAAGGTTTTCCGCAATGTGTTCAACTATCCGGCTAACTACTGGAACGGGGCATCTGCTGCTGTAAACCACCTGCTGGACATCAATGGCGGTGATATCAAAGGCAAGAAAATTGCGCTGGTGTACCACAACTCCGCTTACGGCAAAGAACCGATCCGTACTTTGCAGGAGCTGTCCAAAAAGCACGGCTTCAAACTGACATTGCTGCCTGTTGACCACCCCGGTCAGGAGCAGAAATCCCAGTGGCTGCAAATTCGCCGCGAGCGTCCGGACTATGTTGTGATGTGGGGTTGGGGTGTGATGAACCCGACCGCCATTCAGGAAGCCGCAAACATCCGCTTCCCGATGGAAAACTTCATCGGTATCTGGTGGTCCGGTTCTGAAAACGATGTGAAACCTGTTGGCATGGCTGCCGATGGCTATAAGGCTGTGACCTTCCACAACGTTGGCTCCGACTTCCCTATTTTTGACGACATTCAGAAGTATGTTGTCGACACGGGCAAAGCTGCCGGTGCAGGCGATCAGATCGGGACTGTTTTGTATAACCGTGGTCTCTATGCTGCCATGCTTGCTGCCGAAGCTGTGAAAAAGGCTCAGGCTATTCACGGCACCAAAGACATCAACGCGGCAATGATGCGTGACGGTATGGAAGCGCTGGAAATCAACCAGGACATCATGACCGCTAACGGCATGCCTAACTTTGGTCCTTCCTTCAAGGTTTCCTGTGAAAACCACGGTGGCCCGGGGACTGTTGGCGTTCAGCAATGGGATGCAAAAGCCGGTAAATGGAACCTGATTTCCGACTTTAAACCAACCGATGGTGAGGTTATCGGCAAGCTGATCGAAGAGGATTCGATGAAATATGCTGCTGAAAACAACATCAAGCCTGGCTGTAACTAAGCCTTTGTGAACAAGAATCTCTCTGGCCTGTAACGGGCCAGAGACCCAACCGTTTAACCAGAGAACTCTGCCATGCTCGATGCGACAAAAACTGAGACGACACTGCTGGAAGTCAACAACATCGAAGTGATCTACAACCATGTGATCCTTGTGTTGAAAGGTGTCAGCCTGTCGGTGCCCCAAGGCGGGATCACCGCATTGCTGGGTGGCAACGGGGCGGGCAAAACTACCACGCTCAAGGCAATTTCCAACCTGCTGCATTCCGAGCGCGGCGAAGTGACCAAAGGGTCGATTATGTATCGCGGCGATGCGGTGGCGGAATTGTCACCGGCGGAAATGGTGCGCCGCGGGGTGGTTCAGGTGATGGAAGGCCGTCACTGTTTCGAACACCTTACCGTAGAGGAAAACCTGCTGACCGGGTCCTATACCCGCCGGGTCAGCCGCGCACAGATCGCACAGGATCTGGAGATGGTCTACGCCTATTTTCCACGCCTGAAAGAACGGCGCAAATCGCAGGCGGGCTATACCTCGGGCGGGGAACAGCAAATGGTGGCCATTGGCCGCGCGCTGATGTCCGGCCCTGAAACGGTGCTGCTGGATGAACCGTCCATGGGGCTTGCACCGCAGTTGGTCGAGGAAATTTTCCAGATCGTGAAATCCCTGAACGAAAAAGAAGGCGTGTCCTTTTTGCTGGCGGAACAGAATACCAATGTGGCGCTGCGCTATGCCCATTACGGCTATATTCTGGAATCCGGTCGTGTGGTGATGGATGGTCCGGCCGATGATCTGCGCGAAAATCCTGATGTAAAGGAATTCTATCTGGGTATGTCCGAAGATGGCCGTAAATCCTTTCGCGATGTGCGCAGCTATCGGCGCCGCAAACGTTGGTTGAGCTA
>JALWOO010000134.1 GCA_027083485.1 Amylibacter sp.
CATCAAGGTATTTTGCCTCATAGGGCATCACGATGGTGATCGCCTTGCCGTCACGCCCGGCGCGGCCTGTACGACCAATGCGGTGAACGTAATCTTCGGCGTGGATTGGCACATCATAGTTGATTACGTGGCTCACATCCGGCACATCCAGCCCGCGTGCCGCCACATCTGAAGCCACCAGAAATTTCAGTTTGCCATCGCGAAAACCGTCCAGAACCCGTGTGCGCACGGATTGGTCCAGATCGCCGTGGATCGGGGCTGCGTCCATGCCGTGTTTCTTCATGGATTTTGCCACGATATCCACGTTGGATTTGCGGTTGCAAAAAATGATGCCGTTGACCACATTTTCATTGTTCAGAATACCGCGCAACAGGGCGCGTTTTTCCTTGGCTTCATTGCCCCGGTTGGAGGCACTGAATTCGCACACCTTCTGGGTAATGTTTTCAGAGGTGGTGGCTTGGCGGGCGACTTCTACCCGAACCGGATTTTGCAGGAATTCCTGTGTGATACGGGTGATTTCAGGGGCCATGGTGGCCGAGAAAAACAGGGTTTGGCGGGTGAAAGGGGTCAGCTTGAAAATGCGTTCGATATCGGGAATGAATCCCATATCCAGCATCCTGTCGGCCTCGTCGACCACCATGATTTGCACGCCGGTCAGCATCAGCTTGCCGCGTTCGAAATGGTCGAGCAAACGCCCCGGTGTGGCAATCAGCACATCCACGCCGCGATCAATCAGCTTGTCCTGATCCTTGAAGCTGACGCCACCAATCAGCAGCGCCATGTTCAGTTTCAGGTATTTGGAATAGGATTCGAAATTTTCCGCCACCTGAGCGGCCAATTCGCGGGTCGGGCACAGCACGAGCGAACGCGGCATACGTGCCCGTGCGCGGCCTTTGGCCAGCCGGTTCAGCATTGGCAAAACAAAGCTTGCGGTTTTGCCGGTACCGGTCTGGGCAATACCCAACACATCGCGCCCTTGCAGAGCATGCGGGATGGCTTCGGCTTGAATAGGGGTCGGCGTTTCATAGCCAACATCTTCGATCGCTTTAAGGATTTTCGGATCCAGATCGAGGTCTTTAAATTTTATCATAGTGGCCTGTTTGTTCGGCGTTAAAGAGTGCCGCAATAAACTATGCAGCCAACCGCCCGAATTGGCGGCGTTCATCTAATTGCGCGTCTAAAAGGAATCCCTGAAATTGTCAATGTAGCCTGTGTCACAGGCGCGGATTGGGCCAAAACAGTGATAATGAAGTATGTTATCGGATTATTGTTTCGAGTTTGACAACAGTTTCAAAGCGCTAGGAGGCTGATGCCGGGTGCTGGGGTAGAATCGTTGGAGAATTTCTATTTTTGCCGGTTTTATGATGACACCCCCTAATATTCTCCGTTTTCGGCCTTGTTCAGGAAAAGCTCCACATCGGTTGCCATCAAATCGGGCAGGGCGCGGGTGATTTTCTGTTTGGGCCAGTCCCACCACTGCAGTTTCAGAAAACGATCTATTGTCGACTGATCGAAACGGGTTTTAACGGGTTTGGCCGGATTTCCCGCCACGATCGTATAGGGGGCTACATCGCGGGTAACGACGGCACGTGCGCCAATGACGGCTCCATCCCCGATGGTGACGCCGGACAGGATCAAGGCCTCCGTTGCGATCCACACGTCATTGCCGATGGTGACATCCCCCTTGCTGACGGGGTGGCCTTTTATCGCCCGGGCCTCGGGCCAGAAGAAATTGAAAGGGTATGTTGTGCCCCAGTCGGGCCGGTGTTCGCTGCCAAGGAAAATTGTTACGCCTTGGGCGATGGAGCAGTATTTCCCGATGCGGCAAACACGGTTCTGATCGCTGATGTCGGCAATTATTTCCGGAATGCCATAGCTGTCATCGCCGATGGCGTATTCCGGATAACACAGCT
>JALWOO010000135.1 GCA_027083485.1 Amylibacter sp.
GTTTTACTCCAATGCGGGGCTGGGCCGCTGGGAGCCGGATCACGCGGCCTCTGCCAGCAATGCGGATTGGCAGTTGAACTGGGAGGTTCACGTCATGTCCCACGTCTATGCGGCGCGCGCGGTGCTCCCCGGGATGATCGAGCGCGGGCAGGGGTATTTGCTGCAAATGTCCTCGGCTGCGGGATTGTTGAACCAGATTGGCAATGCGGCCTATTCGGCCACCAAACACGCGGCGGTGGGGTTTGCGGAATCACTGGCCATCAGCCACGCGGCGGACGGGGTCAGGGTCTCGGTGATCTGCCCGCAATATGTGGCGACGCCTTTGCTCGGGTATGAACCGGGTGAAATGCCCGAAGATGCGCCCAATGTGCTGTCGCCCGAAGCCGTGGCCGAGGTGATTTTGCAAGGGGTGCAAAAGGAAAAATTCCTGATCCTGCCGCATCCGGAAGTGGCGCAATTCCTGCAGTTCAAAACCGCCGATTATGATCGCTGGCTGGCCACTATGGTTGATTTGCGCGGTAAAATCATCGGGAAACTGGGCAATACGCGGGATATCGCAATGCACAAGATGATATAGCAACGGGTGTTGCCTTGGCGATATTTTACTATATGGTATATTTCTTTCGTCAGAAGGGGGCTGGCTGGCGAAGGTGTTTATTAACTTTTGACAGGAGCATACCATGGCCCAGATCGCCGCTGAATATATCCGTTCCAAAGCCGGCAAGGAAACGCCGGCCCTGGCCATTGTCCTCGGGTCCGGTCTGGGGGATCTGGCTTCGCAGGTTCAGGAAGCCGTCTCCATCCCGTTTGAAAACCTCGAAGGCTTTCCGGTTTCCGGTGTTTCGGGCCATTCCGGCGCGCTGATTTGCGGGTATCTGGGCGGCGCGCGGGTAATTTTGCTGTCGGGGCGGGCGCATTATTATGAACATGGCGATGCGGCGGCAATGAAAACCCCGTTGCAAACGCTTGCGGCGCTGGGCTGTTCGACGATTGCCTTGTCCAATGCGGCGGGGTCCACGCGCGAACACATGCCGCCCGGCACCCTGATGGCGATTGAAGACCACCTGAGCTGGTCCGGCCCGAACCCCTTGATCGGAATGCAGGGGGACAAGCGTTTTGTCGATCTGACCGATGCCTATGACCCCGAATTGCGCGTGCTTATGCAAAATGTGGCTACCCGAAAGGGGATCACGCTGGAAAGCGGGGTTTATGCGTGGTTTTCCGGCCCGACCTTTGAAACCCCTGCGGAAATCCGCGCAGTGCGCCAGTTGGGCGCGGATGCGGTGGGCATGTCTACGGTGCCGGAGACCATTCTGGCGCGGTATTTCGATATGCGGGTGACGGCGGTATCCGCGATCACCAATTATGCCGCCGGCATGTCCGATGTGGCGCTCAGCCATGCCCAGACCAAGGCACAGGCGGACCGGATCAAGGACCGGTTTGTTGATCTGATCACCGGTTTTGCCGCCGAATTTGCAGGTTAGGGGGCGATATGCTGGCTCAGGAAATAATCCGCAAGAAACGCGACGGGCAGGTGCTGGGCACCGCTGAAATCGCCTTTATGGTGCAGGGCATTACGTCCGGCAGCGTGAGCGAAGGGCAATTGGCCGCCTTTGCCATGGCCGTGTTTTTTCGCGGCATGACGCTGGAGGAACGGGTCACACTGACCACGCAAATGCGCGATTCCGGTGATGTGTTGCGCTGGGATCTGGATCGGCCTGTGGTGGACAAACATTCAACCGGCGGCGTTGGGGATAATGTGTCGCTGATGCTGGCTCCGGCCCTTGCCGCCTGTGGTGTGGCGGTGCCGATGATTTCGGGGCGGGGGTTGGGCCATACCGGCGGTACGCTGGATAAACTGGATGCGATTCCCGGATATGCAAGCCAGCCTGATACGGATTTGTTTCGT
>JALWOO010000136.1 GCA_027083485.1 Amylibacter sp.
GGTGAAGCAGGTCGGGAAGTCCCGGCAATGATTGACGGCGATGGCGTGATCCGCGATTTGTCGGCGCACACGGGCGATTTTGCCGACGAGGCTTTGGGCATCGACAATCTGGCCCGTCTTGGCGCGATGGATCCTGCCAGCCTGCCGGCCTTGCCCGAAGGCGGGCGCATTGGCTGTGCGCTGGCGGATGTGCCGAATTTCCTCTGTGTGGGGCTGAACTATGGACGCCACGCCGCCGAAATCGGAGTGCCGCAACCCGAGGAACCGGTTCTGTTTTCAAAGGCGACGTCCTGTCTGGCCGGACCCTATGACGATTTGCGCCTTCCTGTTGGATCTACCCAGACCGATTGGGAAATCGAACTGGGCTTGGTGATCGGACGCGAGGCCCGCAATGTGAGCGTGCAAGAGGCCCTGTCCTATGTGGCCGGTTTTTGCATCGTCAATGATGTATCGGAACGCGATTACCAGATGAACCATGGCGGCCAGTGGATGAAAGGCAAATCCGCCCCCGGCTTTGGCCCTGTGGGGCCGTGGCTGGTGACACCCGATGAAATCACAGACCCGCAAAATCTGGCTCTGGCCCTTGCTGTGAATGGCAAGGTACAGCAAAGCTCCAACACCTCGGACATGATCTTTTCGCTTGCGGAAATCATTGCCGCCATGAGCCACTATATGACCCTGCGCGTGGGCGATCTGATTGCCACGGGCACGCCGGAAGGGGTCGGTTTGGGCCAGACACCGCAAAAATTCCTGCGCAGCGGCGATGTGATGGATCTGCAAATTCAGGGATTGGGGCAGCAACATATCACTGTGCTGTAACCGACACCGGATTTGTCGCAACAATTTCAGATTGAACCCTTTTATCACACAAGGGTCTGCTTATATTACCCTTAACCAACATTACTGGAGCAACACGTAAATGAGTACCGATCCTTACGAAGCGCTCGGCCTTACGAAAAGCGCAACCGATAAAGATATCAAAAAAGCCTATCGCAAGATCGCACGCGAAAGTCATCCGGATCTGAACCCCGGAGACAGCACCGCCGAAGCCAAGTTCAAAGCCGCTTCTGTGGCCTATGACCTGCTCAAAGACCCCGAACAACGGGCGCGCTTTGATCGGGGTGAAATTGATGCAACCGGCGCAGAGCAACAAACCCACCGGCAGTATTATCGTGACTATGCCGAACAGCCGGGCCACGGGTATCATTCGACCCATGGCTATGAGGATATGGGCGACATGTCCGATATCTTCGCCGACATCCTGCGCCAACGTCAGGGCGCGGGGCAAGCCGGTTTTGGCGGCGCGAATATCAACGCCCGTGGGGCCGATGCCCGTTACAGCCTCGAGATTGATTTCATGGAGGCGGCAAAGGGCAGCAAAAAGCGGATTACCCTGCCAAGCGGTGATAACCTCGAGGTCAAAATACCTGAAGGCACGGCAGATGGCCAAACCATCCGCCTGCGCGGCAAGGGTGGTCCCGGCTATGGCACCGGCCCGCGCGGCGACGCCTATGTGACCATCAGCGTGCGGGATCACGCGATTTTCAGCCGTGAAGGCAACGACATTCTGGTGACATTGCCGATCACGATTGACGAAGCGGTTCTGGGGGGCAAGGTTGCCACGCCCACGATTGACGGCTCTGTGAACCTGACCATTCCCAAAGGCGCAAACAGCGGCCAGACCCTGCGTTTGCGCGGGCGCGGTGTCAAGCGGGCCGGACGCCCTGCCGGCGATCAGAAGGTGATTCTGAAAATCGTCTCGCCGCCGAAAATCGACAGTGAATTGGAAAGTTTCATGCAGGAATGGCGTAAAAACCATGCCTATGATCCACGCAAGGGGATGACATCATGATCCGATATTACACCGAAGAACAAGTCGTAACCGCCGTTTCCCGCCTGACCCGCAGACGGCTGACAACCTATGTGCAGCATGAGTTTTTATGTCCGTCACAATCCGAAGAGGGTGCCCTGTTTTCAGCGGCCGATTTGGCGAGGGCAGAGCTGATTTGCGATCTGGACGAACAATTCGACCTGCAAGACGAAGCCCTCGGGGTGGTTCTGTCGCTGATTGACCAATTGCACGGTGTGCGTGCGGAACTGCGCCGGGTAATGGCGGCAATCGAAGAATTGCCACCCGTCGAACAGGAAAAATTCCTCGCGCTTCTCAAGAAAAAATAACTCCAAGGTGTGCGATTTTCGCACACCTTAACGCATTACACCACGTGCAGTCAGCCATGCCTGCCATTGCTGCGCAGTTCCGGCAAACACATTGATATCCGTGTTCCCTTTGATCCCCGGCACGATGCCGGTGCCCGTGTATTGCCAAAACGTCCACCGCCGCCCCGGATAGCGTTTATGCGGATGGTCCGCCACGGAGCGCAGCCAGAATTCCACCCCCTGCAATCGCCACAGCTCGTTTTTGTGATAGAAATCCGGCGTGGTATAAACCAGAGGCGTCTTGCCATAGTGGCGCTCAACCCGCTGCAGGAAGGTTTTCATTTCCGCCCTGACACGGGCAGGCTCGGGCCGGATCCGGCAGGTCGGCGAATAAGGGGTCCATTCAATATCCAGAACCGGCGGCAACATCTTGGCATCATTAGGCACATGTTTGATAAACCACCGCGCCTGCTCGGCCGCCGGTCGGCAAAAGTAGAAATAGTGATACGCCCCGCGCAATAAACCGGCGCGTTTGACCCGTAGCCAGTTCTGTTTGAACAAATCGTCCAGATGGTCCCCGCCTTCGGTGGCTTTGATATAGGCAAAGGAAACACCGGAACGCCGCACGGCAGGCCAGTCGATATCTTCCCCTTGGTAACGGGCCACATCAATGCCGTGAATTGGATAGGACCATGGCTTGCGGCCCGTCCAGTCAAACAAATCCTTATCATCGAATCTGGGCGCTTTTGTTGGCCAGACGGGTATCCCAACCGGGGCTTGCGGCTCTACAGGACGGCGCGCAGAACAGCCTGCAATCAAAAGCAGAACAATCAGAAAGAAAAAATACCTCAAATCAACCTCTATGCGCAAAAGAACACCCCGAGAATACCCGCTTTGCCGACCCGCGCAAACCCGTCACGGAGCATGCGCGGAAAACCGCACCTTAAACCATGACCGATGATGCAAAGAACCGATCGCTGCCTGTGATCAGGAACAGGATTTGCAGGCCCAAGTCAGCTATTCAATTCAGGATCAGCATGGCAGTGTTCTGGCGAGAAATTGGCCGACACGCATGATGTGCAGAGTACCAAGGAGACCAAAGGTTTCATCCCGCTTTCGGGCTTTTGGTTTCATCAAAGCCCTGTCACGGCGGCGGGCCAACACCACGACCCCGACACCGGTCTGATCTTCCTCAACGCGCGGTATTATGATCCGGCGCTGGGGCTGTTTGCCCAGCCGGACTGGTTTGAAGTAACGCGGCGCGGCGTCGGCACCAACCGCTACAGCTATGCCTATAATGATCCGGTGAATTTGAGGGATCCGGGGGGGAATGCTTTTGATGACTGGGGGATGAGCCAGAAAGAAGCTGACGCTCATAATGCTCAAAAGGCAGAAGCAGCAGAAAAGGCAGCTGAGTCGGCCCGCTCTAACAATTCCTTGTTCGGTCGGATCGCGCGCGCTTTTGGGGCCGTTGGCCGAGCAAAGCAAGAGGCCAAAGACAGGCAATCAAGAATTGGGGTTAGTGTGCTTGGTAGGGTAGCAATCGACCTAGGACATCTTGTGGATGCAGTTCCTCCTACACCAGCTAAGGCTGGGGCATTAAAGATGGCTACCGCTCTTTCAAAAAAAGGTATAGTAAAAACGACTAAAACACTGGCATCCAAAGCTCTTACTGATAAACAAATTAACAAAATGGGGCACATCTTTGGACAGAAAAAACACAATATGCAAGCATTGATAGATAAATTTGGAACAGAAGAGAAAGCGTTTCGTGCGCTGGAAAAGGCTGCTCAAAAAGCACTTGATAGTAAGAGCTTATCGCTAAGATCGAACGGTGTTCACAAAACCTCGAGAATTTCTGTCGGAGGGATAAAAGTTGGCCTTATAGGAGGTAGAGCTATCAATGGTATATTTGAACTTGGTTCAGCATCAAGGAAAGGATTATGAAAAATATTGACCTGAACGAAGTTAAAGTTCTGATGAAGATTTGCTCTTGTGAAGTACCCTCTCTGTTAGAAGTCGTTGATAATCTTGAGGTATTTTCTCGAGAATTCACTGAGCATGGGAGCTACACAAACTTTCTGGATCCTGAAAAAGTTGATTGGAATAGAAAAGATATTCTACAGTATGGAACGGAGCTTTTTGGAGAAAGCGCGGATGTAGAAGTGGGTTTAGGTTTCATTATGTTGGCTGATGCAAAAACGATCCTTTCCCTCGAAATGTTTTGTCAGGGAAGTAGCATTTTTCCACAGCATGTTCCTCAAATCGAAAAACTGGAATATTGATTGTGGGATTTTGGCGGGTTTGGAAGTCCTTTAAGTATAAAGTGGTGAAATGGTTCACTTCGCGAGAAATATTTCGCACCCTCGGCATCTCCCTACTGGAAATCATGATCGTCCTAGCGGTAATAGCCCTGATCATGGGCCTCGTCGCACCGCGCGTAATTGGCTATTTCGGGCGCGCCAAATCGCAAACCGCGCAAATCCAGATGACCCATATCAAAGGCGCGTTGCAGTTGATGTATATCGACCTTGGCCATTATCCGCGTGAAGGTGAGGGCCTCGACCCGCTGCTGACCGCCCCCGCTGGCAACACCGATTGGCAAGGTCCCTACCTCGATGACGCCGACGGATTAAACGACCCATGGGGCCGCCGTTACCTCTAGCGATCGCCCGGAATTTCCAAACCCTTCGACCTGTTCTCATTGGGCCGCAATGGGCAGACGGGCAAAGCAAAGGATCTGGCGCTTTAGGGCGTGTCCTCATTTAACCCCGCAGTTTGGCAGCAAAGCAACACCTCCCCCGCAAGCATCCACAGAATTCATTATAGGCATTGCAATTGGGGCCAATTACCCCAATGTGACCTTTATGCGACATGGACGTGTTTCTTTGGGTTATTGATGCCACGTAATAAATCAGTTTTTGTAACGGGTGGCTCTGGCTTTATCGCCAAGCACATCATTCGGCTGCTTCTGGATGAGGGGTATTCGGTGCATGCTTCCGTGCGCGATCCTGCACGTGCGGATGAAACCCGTGCCGCCATTGCCCCCAATATCAAAGAAGCCATCGACCTTAACAAAAAACTGCATTTTTCGGTATTGGATTTGAACCACGATACCGGTTGGACAGAGGCCCTGAAGGGGTCCGGCTCGCTTATCCATACGGCCTCCCCCTTTCCCATGACACAACCGGCCAACGAGGAAGACCTGATTCGCCCCGCAGTCGATGGCACCAAACGCGCCATAAATGCGGCGCAGGCTGTTGGCATGGAACGAATCATTATGACCTCCTCCGTGGTGGCAATTTCCCAAAAGCGCCTTGCTGCCGGACGCACGCGCTATACGGAAAGCGACTGGACGGAATTGCATTCCCCGCTGACCAATGCCTATTCCAAATCCAAAACCATGGCCGAAAAAGCCGCCTGGTCTCTGGTGCGGGAATTTCCGGAAATCAAACTGACAACCATTAACCCCGGTTTGGTGCTTGGTCCGGCACTGGGGCCGAAAACCGGCACGTCTTTGCAGCTCATCCAACGCCTGATGCGCGGCAAGGACCCGCTCATCCCGCGCCTTGGGTTTCCTGTCGTCGACGTGCGCGACGTGGCAACCATGCACGTGCGCGCGCTGCAAACGCCCGAAAGCGCCGGTTCCCGTTTCATCGCCACTGAACGATTCATGTGGATGCAGGACATCGCCGCGATTCTGAAAGCCGAATATCCGGACCGTCGTATCCCGACCCGCCTAGCCCCTGACTGGCTGGTCAAATTTATGGCCTTCTTTGATCCCTCGCTTCGCTCCGTGGTGCCGTTTCTGGGTCTGGAACAACATTTCGACAATACCGCCGCCAGCGAAGTGCTTGGCATGGAATTCATCGAAGCCCGCCAGGCGATCAAAACATCGGCTGCGGGTTTGATCCGCGACCATCTTGTGGACTGAAACGGCGATTTGACACATCAAAACAGACTGGGCACTCCTGATGAATACTGAAATGTCCCGACCGGCGCCGCAATGGCTGTATCGTCTGGCAATCGTTGCGCTGTTTTTTGCGCTGATACGCAACATGCTGCCCCCCAATGCCTTTACCGCTACAATCCTGTTGTTTGACTATGATTTCGGCCTGATCCGGCGCGGCATTATCGGAGAGCTTGCCAATCTGTTTTGGGGAGAAACGGTTTCCAGAAACGAAATCTATCTGGTCAGCGTGATGATGACGCTTTTTGGCGTCATTCCGGCGGCCCTGCTGTTCTTTCGCCGCCTGCCGGCCAATATGGCGGGGTATCTTCTGTTGGTCCTGCTGTTCAGCTCCTTTGCCTTTGCCGCCCTGATCGCCAGTACCGGCTATATTGATCTCATACTGATCGGCATGGTCTGTCTGACATTGTTCAGCAACGCCGCAAGCCTGACCGGCGTCACCCTGCGGGTACTGGTGGCGATTCTGGGCGTCTTTATGCACGAAGTCATGCTGCCGTATTTTACCGTATTTTTCGCCTTTGATATCTGGATAGCGCGCCCCGCACAAAAAATGCCGACACGCTTTGCAATCGCGGTTCTGCCTCTGCTCGGCGCAGTTGCCGCCTTGGTGGTCCTGAGCAAATGGGGCCAACTGCCTGCGGAAAATTACCCTGCATTTGTGGAATACATCGCCGCCAAGGCCGAATTCACCCCCGATCCCCACGCCACAATCGTCATGGAACGCACCCTTGGCGATAACCTGAACCTGATGGCCGAAAAACGCGGCATGACCGATTATCGCGCCTGGGTTCTGTTTGACGGCATCCCCCTGTTTGCCATGACGCTCTGGATGATCTGGCTGAACCTGAAATTGCTTGGCCGCGACGCCACCTTTTTGACCCGCTTTGCCCTGATCGCTGCAATTATCGCCCCCATGAGCCTGAACATCATTGCCTTTGACGTTGTCCGCTTCGGGGCAATTTCGGTTTTTGTCGGGTTCCTGTGCGTCATCAGCCAAATGCACACCATTCCGGCAAGCCGTGACAGACTGGCGCAGATTATGAGCTGGCCCCTGTTTGTTATTGTGCTGCTGCTCAACCTGAATATTGCCGTAAACCAGTTGAATTCCGGCGACGGGCACGAATACCTTTTCCCATGGGTTCTGGTCAAACAACTCGGCTGGTTGCCCGGCGCGTAAGCGGGGGTGATGTTTTCTGCCAATTCTGGTCAAGTTACCCTTGCACCCAACGCGATTTGCCAGTAATCCAAGCCTCGTTATCTGGCCTTTAGGGGTTTAGCTCAGTTGGTAGAGCATCGGTCTCCAAAACCGAGGGTCGTGGGTTCGAGTCCCTCAGCCCCTGCCAGATAACCAAACTTCCCCAAACCATATGTGGACGCCTTGCCTACAGCATAGCTGCAAACCGCCACGCATTTTGATGCACGTGCCGACGTGGGCAACCGCCCATCGAAAACAGCTTTGATTTTGGGAAGATCAACCGCCTGAAAGCGATTTAAACAGACTTGGCAGTCCCTAGGGGAATTGAACCCCTCTTTCCAGGTTGAAAACCTGGCGTCCTAACCGATAGACGAAGGGACCACAAAGTCTGTGAAGCGGCTTTTAGTGAAGTGGCCAGTCCAGATCAAGAAGATTCGTAACCGAAAATGCGACTTTTTTGATTT
>JALWOO010000137.1:0-1263 GCA_027083485.1 Amylibacter sp.
ACGGGGCCATGTATGGCCGCGCCAAACCGATCGGCAGTTTTTATCCGCCCCATGGCAGCGCCTATGTGGATCTGACCAGCGTCTATCCGCATGATGTGGAAAAATCCAAGGCCCTGCTGAAAGAAGCCGGTGTCGAAGGGGCCAGCATGACAATCCGCGTGCCGCCTTTCCCCTATGCCACCCGTTCAGCCGAAATCATTCAGGCCGAACTGGCGCAGGTCGGGTTGGATGTGAAGGTGGAAAACGTCGAATGGGGCTTCTGGATCGGGGAAATCTACAAGAAGCAGAATTACGACATGACTATCATTGCCCACACCAGCCCGAACGACATGGGGAATTTTGCCCGGGGCAAGAAATATTTCTATGGGTTTGAAGAGCCGGAATTCACCGCCCTGTGGGAAAAAATCCGCTCCGAGGCCGATCCGGCAAAACGCGATGAACTGCTCAAGCAGGGCCAGCGTTACCTGACCGATCAGGCGGTGCATGGCTTTCTGTTCCAGCTGCCGAAACTGGGTGTTTACAAAAAGGGCCTGAAAGGGTTCTGGAAGTCCTCGCCGGTTTTGTTTCAGTCCATGGCTGATATTTCCTGGTCCGAGTAATCACGGAACAAAAGGCATTTGCGGCGGGGAAACCTGCTGCAAATTGATGGGGCATCCCGTATGGGTTATTTTATTTTTCGCCGGATTGTCGGCTTTGTCCTGACGCTGCTTGCGGTGTCGGTGGTGGTGTTTTTGGCGATGAATGTGCTGCCGGGGGATCCGGCGCTCAATATTCTGGGTATTGAATCATCCGAAGACGCCCGCGCGGCGTTGCGCGAGCAGCTGGGGCTGGATGAGCCGGCTATTTACCGGTATTTCAGCTGGATTTACAATGCCTTGCAGGGTGATTTCGGGGTGAGCTATTCTTACGGTGTGCCGGTGTCCGAACTGATCGTGGAACGCATCCCGATGACCTTGTCGCTGGCCATTACGGGGATGGTTCTGACAACAGTGGTGGCTTTGGTGATGGGGATTACGGCGGCCTCGCACCACAAAAAGGCCGGTGACTGGGTGGTGATGCTGCTGTCGCAACTGGGCGTAGCCATTCCGGCGTTTTGGCTGTCGATGCTGTTGGTTCTGTTGTTTGCGGTGAAACTGCGCTGGCTGCCGCCGGGCGGTTTTGCCGGTTGGGAGGACCCGCTCGCGGCGATGCGCTCGCTGGTGTTGCCCACGGTATCGCTGGCGCTGGTGCAATCGGCGGTGCTGGCGCGGGTGACGCGTTCTT
>JALWOO010000137.1:1273-1902 GCA_027083485.1 Amylibacter sp.
CGAAGTGATCCGCCAGGATTTCGTGCGCACGGCACGGGCAACCGGATTTAGCCGGAGGCGCGTGTTGTGGCGTCACGTGCTGCCCAATGCCCTGATCCCGATCGTAACCATCGTCGGATTGCAATTTGCGGCACTGGTGTCGGGCACCATCGTGATTGAAAACGTGTTTTACCTGCCGGGCCTTGGGCGGCTGATATTTCAGTCGATCTCCAATCGCGATTTGTTTACGGTACAGGCCCTTGTGATGATGTTTGCGGTGATCGTGGTGAGCGCGAATTTCCTTGTGGATATTGCCTATGTGCTGATTGACCCCCGATTAAAGGCGCGCACGGAATGAAGGATCGTTATATTCCGGCCAATCTGGTGATTGGGGCCATTCTGGTGGCGTTGACCGTCGGGGTGGCTTTGCTGTCGGCATTCTGGACGCCCTATGATTACACGCTGCTGGATATTTCGCACAAGTTTCAGGGACCATCCGCGGCCCATTGGCTGGGCACGGATCAATTGGGGCGGGATTTGCTGTCGCAACTGATGGCGGGGGCGGGGAATTCGATGGTGGTGGCGGTGACCGCAGTGGTTTTGGGCGGCAGCATCGGCACCGCTCTTGGACTGCTGGCGAGCGCCTATGG
>JALWOO010000138.1 GCA_027083485.1 Amylibacter sp.
TTCCCGCTTTTTGGCGGCCAGAACCTCGGCTTTACACTGCTCCGGGCTATAGCTTTGCGCCGTTCCCACCATGGTGATCACCACAAAGGACACCAGCACCAAAACAATCGCGGCAGGGTTGCCGGTCATGAAACCGGGCAGGAACCCCTTGCTTGCTTTGGCTTTGCCCAAACGCACCGCTTCTTTGCGGGCGTTGTTGCGGCGATAGGCTTCAAACCCGAGCGCCAGAATGATCGTCATCATAATGATGATGAACGCCAGCGCCGAAATGGACGGGTTGATCCCCAAACGCACCTTTTGTGCCAGAACCGTCGTCAGGGTTTTATACTTCACGATGGTAAAGGTGGTGGTGTTGTAGTTCTCGAAAGAGGCCAGAAACGCCAGCACAGAGGCCGAAGCAATCGCCGGACGCATGAAAGGCAACAGGATCTTGCGAAACGCTTGTGTATGCGTCGCGCCAAGGTCAAGTGCCGCTTCGGTCAGACCGGGGTCAAACCGCTGCAAACGGGCCACAAACACCAGCATACAATAGGAGGCGATGAAGGATGACTGGCCAAGGATGGTCAGAAAAATCCCGTTGTGAAACAAGCCGTCCAGGAAGGAACCGTCGCTGGCACCGATGAAAGAACCAAAGCGATCCCAGAACACCAGTGTCGAAATCCCCAACACAACGCCCGGCACCAGGATCGGTGCGATGATCAGTGTGTAATAGGTGGACCGGAACTTGGCCCAGACCTGGGTCAGCACGATAGATGCTGCCAGCCCCATGGACACGGAAAGTGCCACAGTGCCAAGGCCGATAATCACACTATAGTAGATGCCTTCCTTTATGTGTTTGTCGTTAAACAGCACATCGAACCACTCATAGGTGAAGCATGCCCAGGGTGATACCGACGGGAATGCAGCGGAGTTGAAAGCCGTGAGGCTCATCACCACCAGCGGCCCCAGCAGATAGCTGAAGAAGATCGCCAGATAGGCAAACAGGGCAATTCGGATAACGCTTGCAGTACTCATTTGCCGATATCCCCCATGTTCACCTTGAAGATACGCATCACCGTCAGCACGATCAGGATGGTCGAGACCAGCAGCACGATGGCATAGGCCGCGCCTTGCTGCCAATTCAGCGAGTCATTGAACCACTGATAGACCAGCTGAGTGAACCAGAGCGAGCTTGGACCGCCAAGGATCTGCGGTGCAGCCAGCGCACCGGCAGACAGCATGAACACCATGGTCGCACCGGAAACGATGCCCGGTTTGGCGTGGGGAATCACGATGCGGCGGTGAATGCGGGTCCAGCTGGCCCCCATATCACGGGCGGCTTCGATCTGGTTGCGATCGAGGCTTTCGATCACGTTATACATCGGGAACAGCATCAGCAGGATATAGGCATAGCCCAGGCCTGCATAAAGCGCGATGTCCTGACGGATGAAATCGATCGGTTCCTTGATCAGATGCAGCAACAACAGGGTTTCATTCAGCAACCCGCTGTCACCAAAGATAATCCGCAAGGCAAAGGCCCGCAGAATTTCGTTGATCCAGTAAGGGATGATCAGCAAAACCACCAGCAAACGCGCAAGGCCGGTGCCCTTGGACTGGCCCAGAAAATACGCCAGCGGGTAACACAGCACGATGTTGAACATGGTCACCAGAATGGCGGCAATGATCGTGCGCACAAACACCATCAAATCGACCGTGTTATAGGTCTGATGGGTATCGTCGGACCCATAGAGCAGATGTTGGTAGTTGGAGAGTGTATACACGTCTTTGGGACCGCCCACATCAGCCGGCGGCAAATTGAAACGGAACGAATAATCCAGCATCGACAGTTGCGGCAGGATCACCAGGAAGATCAACCAGAACCCGACCAGCCCCATGAGCGCACTGCCCATGACCAGCC
>JALWOO010000139.1 GCA_027083485.1 Amylibacter sp.
GGTTACCGGAATCCGTCACCGCCACCGCAGGCATTGCCGCCGCCCGGCACATATCCGGCAGTTTCTTGATCTGTATCGCCCCCTCTAGCAGAGAATAGGCAGAATGCAGGCGCAGGTGGATGAATCGGGGTGTATCAGTCATGCGGTCTGTTTAACGTGGGTTGCCATCGGGCGAAAGCCGTTGCACAATGTTTCCACAACAGAAACAATCGGGCCAAAGAACCCGAAACGGGGCCTATTCACACACATGACCTGTCTATTTACCAAAGTTTACGGGGCACGGAATACCGGAGCCACCTATCTGGAAAAACTGGTAAATAAAAATTTTGCCACTGATCTGCTGCGCGGGGATTTTGGCGTGGGCAAACGTGTGATGCGCCTTGTTTTACAGCAATACAAGCCCCGCCTGCGACCGCAGGAAAACAGTAAACTGCAGGATCAATACCACGAGCGGATTCTGTATTCCGATTTCGGCCTGAAACACGCCGCCCCCCCTGTGGATGTGATCCGCGCGGCTCCCCATGCCAATAATACGTTGTTTTTGTTAATCACCAAACATCCGGTTTTCTTTCTGTCGTCTCTTCACAACCGCCCCGCAAATCCGCTCTTGCAAGAAGAAGAGCTTGATTTTGACCGTTTCTTAATGAGCAAATGGCCGGTATCGCCGCGCGATAATGTCGGCCCCTCTCCAGTGGACAGCCCGATCGAGCTGTGGAATGCCAAAATGCGTGAATATGTGCGCCTGATGCAAGTTGCCGAAAATGTAATCCACATCCGGTATGAAGATATATTGTCAGATTTTGAGGGACAAATGGACCGGATATCCGAATATATTCCGAAAATCACTGCCGGATACGGTCCGATTCGTCGGTCCGTCAAAGCATCGGACAATTTGCGGCTGGAGGATTATCAGCGCAAATACAAGTATCACAAAATCAAAACCGACTACAAAAAACGCGATCTCGAATACATCTATCGCAAGGTAGATGGAGAGGTAATGACTGCGTTAGGCTATCGAAAGGTGCTTTAAATTGGGCAAACTAACGACACATGTGCTGGACACCGCACTTGGAAAACCCGCCGCAGGGCTGACCATTGAACTCTTCCGCATCAAAGGTGAGGCTCGCGAAAAGATCGGGGCGTTTACCACCAATTCGGATGGCCGCATCGACACGCCTATTCTGGAAGGGGATGCTTTTATAACAGGGACTTACGAGCTGGTTTTTCATGCGGGTACCTATCTGGAAAAAATAGTGCCAGACCTGCCGGAACCGAAATTTCTCGATCTTATTCCTTTGCGGTTTGGCATTGCAGAAGACAGCCATTACCATGTGCCGCTGCTGCTATCCCCCTTCAGCTACTCCACATATCGCGGAAGCTGAATGTAAGAAAAATCTTGCCAAACATCGATTCGCCTGCTCTTTTAGGCG
Source organism: Amylibacter sp. (assembly GCA_027083485.1). GTDB lineage: Bacteria > Pseudomonadota > Alphaproteobacteria > Rhodobacterales > Rhodobacteraceae > Amylibacter. Next base: position 1,431 of record JALWOO010000139.1, read on the forward strand.
TCACGACCTCGCGCGACCGTCTTACGCCACATCAGACGCCGCGCGATTTTGCAAGGAAGGTGGCGGGTTTTCTGAATGAAAATCGAATTTCTTCTCAATGGAGAAGCTGTCAGTGTAGAGGGGGAAGCCCCGACGCGGACCTTACTGGACTGGTTGCGGGAAAACCGCGGGCTAAAGGGCACCAAAGAAGGCTGCAACGAAGGCGATTGCGGTGCGTGCAGTGTGCTGGTCACAAGCAGCGATGAAAATGGCTCCGCCCATTTGGCGATGAATGCCTGCATTCTGTTTTTGCCACAACTCCATGGCAAGGCCGTGCGCACAGTGGAGGGATTGGCCGAGGGCGACACCCTGCACCCCGTGCAACAGGCCATGGTGGATCACCACGGCAGCCAGTGCGGTTTTTGCACCCCCGGTTTTGTTATGTCCATGACGGCAGCACACCAAAGCGGCAATGCCGACCACAACGACACCCTTGCCGGCAATTTGTGCCGCTGCACCGGTTATGAACCCATCATCAAGGCCGCAAAGGCCGCAGAAGCCGCGCCTGTATCAGCCGCCATTGCGGCAGATGCGACCAATCTGCCTGCCGTAGACACCCTGCATGGTGACGATGCCTTCATTCCGACAAACCTTGCCGAGTTCGCCCATTGGTACCAGGAAAACCCTAACGCCATCTTAATTGGCGGCGCAACGGATGTGGGACTCTGGGTTAACAAGGCATTTCGCGACATTACCCCCGTGGCCTTTCTATCACAAATTCCGGAACTACGTGTTATTTCGGAAACAGACACCGGTTTGCGGATCGGGGCCGGGGTAACACTGAACCGGCTCCGCAACGCCATCAAAACCCGTCATCCGGACTTTGCCACCTTGATCCGCCGCTATGGCAGCACACAGGTACGCAACGCTGCCACCATCGGCGGCAACGTGGCCAATGGATCCCCCATTGGCGATAGCCCGCCGGCGTTGATTGCTCTGAATGCCCGCATCCGCCTGCAAAAGGGCGATACCTTGCGCGAAATACCGATCGAGGATTTCTTTGTCGCTTACGGAAAACAGGACCGTACAGCAGGGGAGTTTGTTGAAAGCATCCTGATCCCGCCCCAAGAAGACCGGCTCAAGTGTTATAAACTTTCCAAACGGTTCGATCAGGATATTTCCACCATCCTCGGCTGTTTCAGCATCCCCGTAAAAGACGGCATTGTTCATGGTGCCCGCCTTGCTTTCGGGGGGATGGCAGCCACACCGAAACGCGCCATTGCCGTTGAAAACGCCTTGAATGGTCAGCCTTGGAATGAGGCGACTATTCGCAAAGCAATGGCCTGTATCGCCTCGGATTTTCAACCGATTGCGGACGTGCGCGGCAGCCGCGAATATCGCCTGCGCACTGCGGAAAACCTGTTGTTGCGCTACTTCCTCGAGGATCAGGGCGAACGCACCCGCGTATTGGAGGAACGGCCATGAGTGTTAACAAACCGCTTCCCCACGATGCTGCAGAACTGCATGTAACCGGTGCTGCGCGCTATGTGGATGACATGCCGGTGCCTGCCGATTGTCTCCATCTGGCCTTTGGTCTGTCACCTGTCGCCCACGGGGTGCTGAAATCCGTTAACCTTGAGGCTGTCCGGGCTGCCCCGGGGGTTATCGCTGTGCTGACAGCCGACGACCTTCCTGCCAGCAACGATGTATCGCCTTCTGCCCACGACGAACCGCTTTTGGCCACGGACAAGGTGAACTATGTCGGCCAACCCGTTTTTCTGGTCGCGGCCACCAGTCATGCGCTGGCCCGCAAGGCGGCACAAAAGGCGGTCTATGACATCGAAGAGTTAACACCTGTGTTAACCATCGAAGACGCTCTTGCCGCCAAGGACGAATTCGAAGAACCTTTGCTGTTTTCCAAAGGGGATGCGCAAAGCGCACTTGAAACCGCGCCGCACCGGCTGTCCGGTTCGATCAATATCGGTGGTCAGGAACACTTTTATCTGGAATCCCACGCCGCCCTTGTGATGCCACAAGAGGACGGCGACATGCTGGTGCATTCCTCGACACAACACCCAACCGAGATCCAGCACAAAGTGGCCGAAGCCATCGGCAAACCTTTCCACGCCGTGCGCGTGGAAATTCGCCGGATGGGCGGTGGATTTGGCGGCAAGGAAAGTCAGGGAAACGCCTTGGCCTGCGCCTGTGCCGTGGTCTCCCTGCGCCTGAACCGGCCCGCCAAGATGCGCTATGATCGCGATGACGACATGACAATCACCGGCAAACGCCATGATTTCCGCATAGACTATGACGTCGGATTTGACGCTGACGGCAAGATACAAGCCATTGATTTTACCCAATACTGTCGCGGAGGCTGGGCCCAAGACCTGACCTTACCCGTGGCCGATCGTGCCATGTTGCATGCCGATAATACTTACCATTTGCCCCATGCACGGATTGTGTCGCACAGGCTTCGAACCAACACTGTTTCCAACACAGCCTATCGGGGTTTTGGCGGCCCGCAGGGCATCGTCGGGATGGAGCGGGTCATCGACCATATCGCCCACCATTTGAAACGCGATCCGCTGGAAATCCGGCAGGCAAATTACTATGCGCCCACCGGCCAGACCACGCCGTACCAGATGGAAGTCACCGACAGCGTGATTGCCGAAATCACAGATGCGCTAACCAAATCCAGCGACTATCAAAACCGCCGCGCCAAGGTGGATGCCTTTAACGCCGAAAACACCATCCTGAAACGGGGATTGGCGCTGACGCCGGTGAAATTCGGGATATCCTTCACCTTAACCTTCCTTAATCAGGCTGGCGCGCTGGTGCATATCTATGCGGATGGCTCGATCAAGCTGAACCATGGCGGCACCGAGATGGGTCAGGGCCTGTTTACCAAGGTCGCCCAAGTGGCCGCCACGATCTTTGCTCAGCCGCTTTCCGCCGTAAAAATCACCGCGACCGATACGGCGAAAGTGCCCAATACCTCTGCAACGGCGGCCTCTTCCGGTTCTGATTTGAACGGGATGGCCGTTAAGGATGCTTGCGAAACCATTAAGAAACGCCTGATCGGATTTGTTGCAGAAAAATGGAATGCCGACCCTGCCCTGATCCGTTTCATTGATGGAAATGTGGAAACCGGCAAAAAGACGTTAACCTTTGCCGAGGTAATCGCCGCTGCCTATGAGAACCGGATTTCGCTGTCGGCCACCGGTTTTTATGCGACGCCGAAAATCCAGTGGGACAGGAAGGAAGGCAAAGGGCGGCCGTTCTTTTATTTTGCTTACGGTGCCGCGGTTACCGAGGTTGTGATCGACACGCTCACCGGCGAAAACAGGATTTTGCGCACGGATATCATCCATGACGTTGGCAAATCCCTGAACCCCGCGCTGGACATTGGCCAGATCGAAGGGGCCTATGTGCAAGGGGCCGGTTGGCTGACCACCGAAGAGCTGGTTTGGGACGACAAGGGCAAGCTGTGGACCCATGCGCCCAGCACCTATAAAATCCCCGCCTGCTCTGACCGGCCGGAAGTCTTCAACGTGGCCCTGTTCGATCAGGGCGAGAATACCGAAGACACGATCTACCGCTCCAAAGCGGTAGGTGAACCGCCTTTCAACCTCGGCATTTCCGCCTTTCTGGCGCTCTCGGATGCGGTGGCCGCCTGCGGGGACGGGTCGGTTTATCCGGACCTGCAAGCCCCCGCCACCGGCGAGCAGGTTTTGCGGGCTGTGCTGCGCCAACAAGGGCAAGAATTGTGAGCGGGTTTGACCGCACAGAGCTTGCTGCGGCCCTTGAAAACGGGCCTGTAGTGCGTGTTGTGATTGCGCAACATGCAGGCTCTGCCCCTCGGGAAACCGGCACGTCGATGCTGGTTTCCGCCAATAGCGAGCAAGGGACCATCGGTGGTGGTGCGTTGGAATTGCAGGCCATTCGGACCGCGCGGAAAATGCTAGAAAACCAAAGCACCGCACAGGTGCTGAAACTGCCGCTTGGCCCTGCGTTGGGGCAGTGCTGTGGGGGATCGGTCACACTGGTGCTGGAACACATCACCTCCCTGCCGCCGGAACAGGAATTCTATGTTCGCCGGATCACAGGAGCGACCACAGAACCGCTCTCGATCACGCGCGCCGTGGCACAGATGCGGAACCTTTCGGACCCGCGCGGTTTGGTGTTTGCCGATGGCTGGCTGGCCGAGGCGACAAGCACGGATTTTCGTCCGCTCTGGCTCTATGGCGCGGGGCATGTGGGGCGTGCAATTGTGGAAACCCTGAACGGCCTGCCGTTTGATATCACCTGGATCGACACCGCGCAAAACCGGTTTCCGGCGCAGATGCCAGCAAATGCAACACCTTTGATCGCGGCAAATCCTGCACAGGCTGTGGCCCATGCGCCAGCCAATGCCGATCATCTGGTGCTGACCTATTCCCACGCCATCGACCTTGACCTGTGCCATGCGATTTTGTCGCGTGATTTTGCCAGCCTTGGCGTGATCGGCTCTGCCACCAAAAGGGCACGTTTCATAAAACGGTTGCGCGCGCTTGGCCATTCGGACATGCAAATCGCACGTATGGTTTGCCCGATAGGCAATCGAATGCTCGGGAAAACACCCAAAGCTATTGCCGTGGGCATTGCAGCTGACCTATTATCATCTGCGGCCCAACACTTCACCCGAAAGGAAGCCTAACCGTGACACCTTTGCTCCGAATTTCGGGCCTGACCAAAGCCTATCCGGGCGTGGTTGCCAATGACAACGTCAGTTTTGACATCCAACCAGGCGAAGTTCATGCGCTTTTGGGAGAAAATGGCGCAGGCAAATCCACATTGGTCAAGGCGATTTATGGCCTTGTTCATCCTGACAGTGGCACCATGCAATTGAACGGCGACGAGTATAAACCCGGCGAACCACGTCAGGCGCGAGCCGCCGGTGTTGCCATGGTGTTTCAGCATTTCTCCCTGTTCGAGGCGCTGACCGTGGGGGAAAATATCGCGCTTGGCATGGAAAACGCGCCTGAAACCAAGGCGCTGTCAGAACGCATCCGAACCGTTTCCGAGAATTATGGATTGCCGCTGGATCCGGACCGGCTTGTGGGTGACCTGTCTGCCGGCGAGCGTCAGCGCGTGGAAATCGTGCGCTGCCTGTTGCAGGATCCCAAATTGCTGGTGATGGATGAGCCGACGTCGGTTTTGACTCCGCAAGAGGTGGAAACCCTGTTTCACACCCTGCGTAAACTACGCGACGAGGGCACCTCAATTTTGTATATTTCCCACAAACTGGATGAAATCCGCCAGATTTGTAATCATGCGACCATTCTGCGTTTGGGCAAAGTGGTGGGCACCTGCACCCCCTCCGAGGAAACGCCGAAATCCATGGCGGAAATGATGGTGGGCACCACGCTAACCGCGCCCAAAAAGACCGCGTTCAACCCGGGGCCGGTTCTGCTGGAGGCGCATAACCTGTGGCTGGAATCATCCGATCCATTCGGCACCAGCCTCAAGGACGTGAATTTCTCCCTGCATGCGGGCGAGGTTCTGGGCATTGGCGGTGTTGCCGGTAACGGACAGGACGAATTGCTGCTGGCCTTGTCGGGCGAAGAACTGGTTGAACATGACGCGATCCATTTCAAGGGCGAGGCCATGGGCGACAAAGGTCCGAACCACCGCCGTATTCGCGGCTTGCAGACCGCCCCCGAAGAACGCTTGGGCCATGCGGCGGCACCGGATATGTCATTGACAGAAAATGCCCTGTTGACCGCGTTCGAGCGCGAGCGCCTGACCACCAAAGGTTTCATTCAATGGGAAGCCACCCGTAATTTTGCCCGTGCCATTGTCGAGAAATTCGACGTGCGCACCCCTTCCGTAAATAACGCGGCGAAATCCCTTTCCGGGGGCAATCTGCAGAAATTTGTGATTGGCCGCGAAATTATGCAAAACCCGGATGTGCTGGTGGTGAACCAGCCGACCTGGGGGGTGGATGCCTCGGCGGCTGCCGACATCCGGCAAGCTTTGCTGGAGCTGGCAGCCAACGGGGCGGCCGTGCTGGTCATCAGTCAGGACCTTGATGAACTAATGGAAATTTCCGACACTTTTGCCGTACTGTCCGAAGGCACCCTCTCCAAGGTGCGTTCGGCCCACGGCGTCACAATTGAAGAAATCGGCCTGTTAATGGGCGGAACGGAGGTAAGCCATGTTCCGGCTTGAAGCACGACCTAACCCTTCTAAAATCATGCAGGCACTGACGCCGATCATTGCGGTTGTGGCCACGATGATCGCCGGGGGCATCCTGTTTGCCCTGCTGGGCAAGAACCCGTTCGAGGCAATACGCATGTTGTTCTGGGATCCG
>JALWOO010000140.1 GCA_027083485.1 Amylibacter sp.
CATGAAAATCGCCGGTGAAATGCAGGTTCATGTCCTCCATCGGCACCACTTGGGCATAACCGCCACCGGCGGCCCCGCCCTTCATGCCAAAACAGGGGCCAAGCGAGGCTTCGCGAATGCAGATCGCGGCTTTTTTGCCCAAGGCGCACAACCCGTCCGCAAGGCCGACCGTGGTTGTGGTCTTGCCCTCGCCTGCCGGTGTCGGGCTGATGGCTGTCACCAGAATCAGGCGGCCGTCTTCTTTGCCCTTTTGGGCCTTGATGAATTCAGCGGAAACTTTGGCTTTGTCGTGGCCAAATGGCAGCAGATGTTCGGAAGGGATACCCAGCCGTGCGCCAATTTCTTGAATAGGGAGTTTATTTGCCTCACGAGCAATTTCGATGTCGGATTTATAGGTCATTGGCATTTCCTGTACGGTAATGTGCGATTGTATACTGTGGCCACTGTTGCGCAAATTTTACCAGCGACCCCTGAATAAAACCGACATTATTGCACCCGTAATCGCCTTTGCTCAAAAATTGCGGGCAGGATCGGAAACAGAATCCCTGTTTCAGGGCATTTTCCACCACCCAAAACAAAAGGCCCCTGCAAAGCAAGGGCCTTTTGAAAATCTTTCCGATAAACCTATGTCGGTTCAGGATCCATGCCGCCTTCCGGCTTTGCCTTTGGCTTTTTGGTTTTCGGAATGGCCGCAACGCTTGGGGCACCGCCTTCATCCGAGTTGTCATCATCATCGCTGGCTTGGGGCGCTTCGCCCTTCATCACACGTTTGATTTCATCACCGGTCAGAGTTTCATATTCGATCAGGCCTTTGGCTAGGCGCTCGAATTCTTCGGTCTTCTCTGTGAGGATCTGATAAGCCGTATCATAACCCGTATCGACAAGGCGCTTCACTTCGGACTCGATCAGTTCCTTGGTTTTTGTCGAAATCGACAGACCACCGGCACCGTTGCCCATGTAACCCTCGTGGGCTTGCTGATAATCGACATTGCCAAGCTTGTCGGACATGCCCCAACGCAACACCATGGCCCGCGCCAGCGAAGATGCCTGTTGAATATCGCCAGCAGGACCGTTGGATACATCATCCTCGCCCCATTTGATGATTTCGGCGGCCTTGCCGGCCATGGTCATCGCCAGCTTCTGTTCGCATTCATTGCGATGCCAGTTCAGGCGATCAATTTCCGGAAGCGAAACCACCATGCCCAAGGCACCCCCACGCGGGATGATTGTCGCTTTGTACACCGGATCGCATTTCGGCAAGGTCATTCCGACAATGGCGTGACCTGCTTCGTGATAGGCGGTGTGCTCGATCTGCTCTTTGGTACGCACCATAGAGCGGCGTTCGGCACCCATCATCACCTTGTCTTTGGCGCGTTCGAAGTCTTCCATCATCACCATGCGCTTGCCTGTGCGGGCCGCCAACAGGGCAGCTTCGTTGATCAGGTTGGCAAGGTCGGCACCGGAAAACCCGGGGGTCCCACGTGCGATAATGCGCAGATCCACATCAGGACCAAGCGGGGTCTTGCGGGCATGAACCTCGAGGATTTTGGCGCGGCCTTTCATATCGGGCAACGGCACATCCACCTGACGGTCAAAACGGCCCGGACGCAGCAACGCCGGATCCAGCACATCGCGCCGGTTGGTTGCCGCCAAAATGATCACGCCTTCATTGGATTCAAACCCGTCCATTTCAACCAGCAACTGGTTCAGGGTTTGCTCGCGTTCATCATTCCCGCCACCAACGCCCACTCCGCGCGAACGGCCAACGGCGTCGATCTCGTCAATGAAAACGATGCAAGGCGCATTTTTCTTGGCTTGCTCGAACATGTCACGTACGCGGCTGGCGCCTACACCGACGAACATTTCAACAAAATCGGAACCGGAAATGGTAAAG
>JALWOO010000141.1 GCA_027083485.1 Amylibacter sp.
AACCAAAGCCCACGCCGAGATCTTCACCCATCACATCCCCGGTATCCTCAAAGGCTGCCATTGGATCCGACGTGCTATCCATGTCAGTCGGGGCCATCAATGCTGCGGCTGCTTCTGCCTCTGCACGATTTTCCTCGATAACTTTGGCATCCCGTTCGGCAGCGATCTTCTTGATCTGATGGGTTGCCCCACCAGTACCGGCCGGTATCAAACGACCAACAATGACGTTTTCTTTCAGACCAATCAGCTTATCACGTTTACCCTGAACCGAAGCTTCGGTCAGAACCCGTGTGGTTTCCTGGAAGGACGCCGCCGAAATAAACGAACGGGTTTGCAACGATGCCTTGGTAATACCCAACAGAATTGGGCCGCCCTTGGCCGGTTCGCGTCCGTCTGCTACGGCTTTGGCATTGATCTCGTCGAACTCGGCTTTATCGACCTGTTCACCCTTCAGCAAGGTCGTACCACCGGAATGGGTGATTTCCCATTTCTGCAACATCTGACGCACGATCACTTCGATATGCTTATCGTTGATCTTCACGCCTTGCAGGCGATACACGTCCTGAACTTCGTCAACCATATAGTCGGCAAGCGCCTCGACACCCAGAATGTGCAGGATGTCATGTGGAGCCGGATTCCCGTCCATGATGTATTCACCCTTCTGGATGAAGTCACCCTCTTGAACAGGAATGTGACGCCCTTTTGGCACCATATATTCCACAGGCTCCAAAGCCTCGTCAGCCGGTTCAATGCTGATACGACGTTTGTTTTTATAGTCGCGACCATAGCGCACATAACCATCAATTTCAGCGATGATTGCGTGATCTTTGGGACGACGGGCTTCAAACAATTCGGCAACACGTGGCAAACCACCGGTGATGTCTTTTGTTTTTGCACCCTCACGCGGGATACGCGCGATAACGTCGCCGGGCAGGATTTCCTGACCGTCTTCGACAGACAAAATGGCGTCCACAGACATGGCATAGGCCACAGGGTTGCCCCCGTCATTTCGAATCGGTTCGCCGTCTTTACCGATGACAAGGACTTCCGGCTTCAGATCGCCACCTTTAGCCGTTGAACGCCAATCGGAAACGATTTTCTGGCTGATGCCGGTAGCACTGTCGGTCTCGTCACGAACAGAAATGCCGGACACAAGGTCAACAAACTTAATTGTACCGCCTTTTTCAGCAATAATCGGCAGGGTATACGGATCCCATTCGAACATTTTATCGCCACGGCTGACTTTCTGGCCGTCAGTTACGGTTACTTTGGTACCATAGGTCAGCTTATAGGACGCCCGCTCAACACCGTTTTCGTCAATCACGGCCAGTTCTGTATTCCGGTTCATAACGACCTTGTCGCCCTCCCGGTTTTCCAGAATTACCGCATTGCGCAATTCGATTGTGCCGTCTTGTGATGCTTCCTGGAACGACTGCTGTCCACCCTGCGCAATCCCGCCAATGTGGAAGGTACGCATCGTCAGCTGTGTGCCCGGTTCGCCGATAGACTGCGCCGCGATGATGCCCACGGATTCACCGGGGTTCACCATAGTACCACGTGCCAGATCACGACCGTAGCAAGTGGCGCAAATGCCATCTTCGGCTTCACAGGTCAGTGGCGAGCGAATTTGCACAGTCGCCACATCGGCAACGCCAATGGCATCTGCCATATGCTCGTCAATCAGGGTGCCCCGTTCGCAGATGACTTCGCCCGTGGCCGGATGAATGACATCTTCGTTGGTGACACGGCCCAGCAGACGTTCGGCAAGGCTTGCAACGATTTCACCGTCGTTAACCGCTGCCTTGGCAGTAATACCGCGGCTGGTTTCGCAGTCAACAGAACGCACGATACAATCCTGCGCCACATCCACCAGACGACGGGTCAGATAACCGG
>JALWOO010000142.1 GCA_027083485.1 Amylibacter sp.
ATTGATGCGCGGGACAATCCTGAAAAAACACGGCATATTTTTGAACATGCGCAAATTGATCTGCTGATTTACGAGGACGCGCAGGCGGTGACTCGGCTTGAGCGGCTTTCCTGTGAGACACGGCTGTTGCCTGTGCAACTGCCGCCGCCGGAACAATGGCAGGATCCGGTATTGCCACAGGAGATGGCTGCCTGGATCGAGCCGACATCTGGGTCGTCCGGCACCCCAAAACTGGTGCAGGTATCGCGGGAAGTTCTGGGGCATTATCTGGCGCTTCAGACCGACTATAGCCGCCTTGAGGCGGCAGATAATGTGGCGGTTCTGAATGAAATGTGGTTGGACGTAACCCTGTCCGGCCTGAATGTAGGGGCGTCTGTGTGTCTGTTTGATCTGCGCAAACACGGAGCGCTTGCCCTTGCCGATTGGATGCGTCGCGAGAAAATTACCATGATGCAGACCTTTCTTGCGGGATTTCGGGCCGTGGCAGAGGCCGTGGACAAGCCCTTGCCTGATCTGAAACGGGTGAAACTGGCTGGTGAAATGATGCTGCGATCCGATGTGCAGGCTTTTAACCGGATTTGCCCGCCAGATGCGTTATTAATGAATTATTACGGCTCGACCGAATTGAGCTTTATCACCCAATACACATATCGTCATGGTGATCCCTTACCGGAAGAAGCCTTGCCTGTCGGCAAACCTGTGCCGGGAACGCGTCTGGAATTGATTGATGCTTATGGCCAAAAAGCAGGTATGCGCGTGCGGGGCAATATTCGGGTTGTGACGCCATATATGGCAAAAGAATACCTGAATAATCCCGCCCGCTCCAAAGGCGTTTACGGGACCACGCCACAGGGGGTGCGTTGCCTTGATACAGGGGATATCGGGCGTATAGATGCGGCCGGAAACCTGCATATTCTGGGGCGTGTGGATGATCAGGTGAAAATTCGAGGCTATTCAGTGCGCTACAGCGAGGTGGAAGCCGCGATCAAGGAAATGCCGGAAATAGCAGAGGTTTGCGTGACATCTGTCAAGTCTCCACTTGGCAGCTTGCAACTGGTTGCGCACTATATTGTAGCGTCACAGACCCGTATCGAGGCTGCGGATATCCGGGCGTTTCTTGGGCAAAGCTGCCCTGCATATCTGGTGCCGAGCTATTTTGTTGAGCATGATATATTTCCAAGAACCGACACGGGAAAAGTCTTGCGCCGTGCATTGCCCAATCCGCTGGAGCGGGCAGCAAAGAGAATAAATGGTGACGCGGCGTTTAAAGCGGCGACCCCTTACGAGCAGGAAATCCGGTCTGTCTGGATTGATATTCTTGGCCATGACCAGTTTACCCCTGAAGATGATTTCTTTGATTTGGGAGGGGATTCCCTACAGGCAATGTCAATGGTTTTGCGGATTGAGCATCGGCTTTGCAAGCGGGTCGGGTATGAAAGTCTGGTGTTGAAGGGCGCGAGTATAGCCCGGATTGCCGCCCGTATTTCCGGTGACCCGCAGCGGCAAAATCAGGCATTGCTAACCCTGAAAAAGGGGGGAGGGTCTCCGGCCATCTATGTTTTGCCTGTGGAAAATGGCGAATTTTCCGATTGGTTGTTTGTGCTGAAAGAGCTGAAAACTTCTGCGCCGGTCTTCGGTGTGCATGTGCGGGATCCGGCGCAACGCAAACATTTTTCCCGCATCGGAACGGTGCCGTTGGCGACAAAGGCGGCGGAAACGATTATGCGGCATAATCCGGAGGGGCCTTATGTGATTGCGGGTTATTCTTCGGGAACACAGCTGGCAATTGAAACGGCGCGGATCATTCAGGCGGCAGGAAAAACAATTGCGGGCCTTTTGTTGCTGGATCCACCCGTGCCGCGTTTTGAGCCGTATTATCAGAACTGGCGT
>JALWOO010000143.1 GCA_027083485.1 Amylibacter sp.
TTGCAGGATCATGTCCATCAACAAATCCTGTGCGAATTCCTCGGCGGCCTCCCAACGGTTGAACGGATCGGAATCATGGGCCATGACAAAGGCCCGTTCGCGGTTGGATGTATTGCGTTCAAGGATCACCGGCGCACTGAACCCGCGCAGCAGCGATGGCACGGGCTTTTCGGCAAAACCGGAAATGGCAAAGCTTTGTTCCGCCTGATCCAGCACCAGCAGTTTTTCGGCCACAGGTTCATTGCCCTGAGCATCCAGAAATCCGACCCGCAGGGGGATCACTTGCGGTTTTTTATCGGTCTGCCCGGGCGTGGGCGGCAAATCCTGTGAAAATGTCAGCCTATAGGTATCGCCGGAAAAATCTTCCTGCACATGAACGCGCGGTGTGCCGGCCTGCGCATACCAGAGCGCAAATTGCGACAGGTCGCGCCCGGTGGTATCCTCGAATATTTTGATCCAGTCCTCGATCGTGCAGGCCTGCCCGTCGTGGCGGTCAAAATACAGGTTTAGCGCCTTGAAATAATCCTCCTCTCCGACCAGCAGTTTCAACATGCCGATTACCTCGGCCCCTTTTTCATAGACCGTAGCCGTGTAGAAATTGTTAATTTCGATATATTCTGTTGGCCGGACCGGATGCGCCAGCGGGCCGGCGTCTTCGCGGAACTGGCGGCCGCGCAGCATTTGCACATCGGCAATGCGTTTCACCGCGTGGCCGCGCATGTCGCCGGTGAAGCTCTGGTCGCGAAAGACGGTCAGCCCTTCCTTGAGGCAGAGCTGGAACCAGTCGCGGCAGGTGATGCGGTTGCCGGTCCAGTTGTGGAAATATTCATGGGCAATGATGCCCTCGATGCGTTCAAAATCCTGATCGGTGGCGGTTTCGGGGCTGGCCAGCACGTATTTGGAATTGAAAATATTCAACCCCTTGTTTTCCATCGCCCCCATGTTGAAATCATCCACGGCAACGATCATGAACAGGTCCAGATCATATTCGCGCCCGTAAACATCCTCGTCCCATTTCATCGACCGTTTCAGCGCGTCCATGGCATAGGCGCATTGGTCCTGATCGCCCGGGCGCACCCAGATTTGCAGATCCACCTTGCGGCCGGATTTGGTGGTGAATGTGTCGTCAAAACTGACCAGCTCGCCGGCCACCAGCGCAAACAGATAGGCCGGTTTGGGCCAGGGATCATGCCATTCCCCATGCGCCAACCGGTTGCCGTTGGACAGCAACACCGGCGCGTCGCCACGAATATGCACCGTGAACACGGCCATTACATCGGGCCGGTCCGGATAATAGGTGATCTTGCGAAAGCCCTGCGCCTCGCATTGGGTGCAATACATGCCGTTTGACACATACAACCCGTCCAGCGAGGTGTTGTTCAGCGGGTCGATCTCAACCTCGCAGGACCATTCAAACGCGCCATCCGGCAGCAGGGCAGCGGGCACACGCAGGCCCTCTGCATCCACAACCAGATCATTCAGTGCCAGCGGCACGCCATCAATCGCCGCTGACAGGAGTTTCAGCTCCTGCCCGTCCAGATAAAGATCCTGCCCCGCCCGTGCCGGATTCGGGCGGAACATCACCTTGGAGACCACCCGTGTAGCAGAAGGGGATAAATGAAAGGTTAAATCCACAGTATCCACCCAATGGGCGGGGGGCTGATAGTCGGCAAGTTTGATGCTCTGGGTCATGGGGGTCTCCGTTTCTGCCCGTATGGTCTGGAAAACCGGCACCGGATGCAACCGGATTTGCATTTTTTGCCCGGATTTCTTTGCGTAAGGCAGACGGGATAAAACTTGACCGGACAGACAGAAATTGTGAAGCTCAACTCAGGGGATAATGGCGGGGCATCAACAGCACCTGCCAGCCTTGCAACTGGGAGAGAAT
>JALWOO010000144.1 GCA_027083485.1 Amylibacter sp.
GTCGAGAAAGCAACCGTACTTGGGCTATAGCAACAGGGGTTCCCTAACGTCATTTGATCGGGGGTGGAGGTGGTACGCAAAAACAGACGCCCAAAACAACAACGCCCGAATGTTTCCATTCGGGCGGTTGGTTCAAGTTGGTTGCGGGAGTAGGATTTGAACCTACGACCTTCAGGTTATGAGCCTGACGAGCTACCGGGCTGCTCCATCCCGCGTCAACTTATAGCGCTCGTTTAGTCTTGTCGTTCTGAGTCCGCAATAGCTAATTTGAGGTTTCTTTACTTTTTTGTCAGGCTTGGGGCAGAACTCCGTTTGCCGGTTGTTTTTGTGACAGTCGATGTGCGGGAATCCCTTGTAAACCCGTGCCATGATCCGTTAGGGCGGAGAGACTCGTTTGTTTTAGGGGACGACATGGAAAGTTTTCTGATCCTTGGTTTCTTTATCGGCATGGGCCACGCGTTCGAGGCCGATCATCTGGCGGCGGTGGGCACGCTGGCGGCGGATGGCAAGGCCACGCCGAAACGGTTGGCCTTTCTCGGGGCCAGCTGGGGCATGGGGCACACAACCACCCTGTTTTTGATCAGCCTGCCGGTGGTGCTGTTTGGCATGGTGCTGAATGCGCGCTGGACAGCGGGGCTGGAATTTGCGGTCGGGGTGATGCTGGTGGCGCTGGGTGCGCGGGTGTTGTGGAAAATGCATCGGGCGCGGGTGCATTTTCATTTGCACGACCACGGTGATGGCCAGCGGCATTTCCATGCGCATTCCCATTCGGGGGCGACACTGCCCCACAAGCAAGACCCGCATATCCATGCGCACGCCCGTTTTTCATGGCGGGCCTATCTGGTGGGGCTGGCACATGGCGCTGCCGGTTCTGCCGGTCTAGTGGCCTTGGCTGCGGCGGCAACGCAGGATGCGGCTACCTCTATGGCCTATATCCTGCTGTTTGGTGTCGGCTCCATCATGGGCATGGCGGCGCTGACCTATTCCGCCAGCTGGCCGCTGCGGCTGGCCGAGAAAACCGCCGCGCGCCTGTTGCAGGTCGTTCAGATCGGTGCGGCCTCTGTGGCCATATTCATCGGGGCGCGGGTGATGGTTGAAAACGGGTCGGTGTTGTTTGGCGGGCTGGTTTAGGGTCAGACCTTAACCGTTTTTGTGGCTGTTGAAGGCCATGATTGCCACGGCCAGCAGGCTGACAGAGACAATCAGCAGCGATGCCGGTGCCGCGCCGGCGATGTCCTCCAGCGAGGCATAATCGTAAACCTTGGTGGCCAGCGTATCCATGCCAAAGGGGCGCAGCAGCAGTGTGGCGGGCAATTCCTTGACGCAATCCACAAAAATCAGCAGGGACGCCGTGGCCATGGAGCCGCGGATAATCGGCAAATGCACATGCCAAAGCGAGGACATGGCGCTATGGCCAAGCGAGCGCGCCGCCAGCCCCATATTCGGCGTTACCCGTCCGAATGCCGCGTCGATCGAGCCAAAGGCAATGGCGAAAAACCGCACGCTATAGGCAAGGATCACCGCACCGGCGGTTCCGGTCAGGATCAACCCCGGATCAGTGCCCGTCATCGCCAGCCAGAAATCGGCAACCGCGTTGTCCAGCGTGGCAAAGGGGATCAGGATGCCAATCGCCAACACCGCCCCCGGGGCCGCATAGCCGATGGTGGTCAGCGGGGCCAACAGGCGGGGCAGGCGGCTGGCAGACAGGCGCGCGCCATACACCATCAGCAAACCGGCACTGACCGTCACAAGGGCGGCAATGCCTGCAACCTTGATGGTGGTCAGGGTGGCTTTGATCAAGGTGGCTTGGGACCAGGCCTCCGGCTCGCCTATGGCATGGCTGGCCATAATGCTGATTGGCATGACAAAGCCGATTAACAGCGGCAA
>JALWOO010000145.1 GCA_027083485.1 Amylibacter sp.
CGACAAGCTGATCCGCATCGCCGCCGAACGCGCCCTGCGCAAGGCCGAGGTGCTGGAACCGCCCCATGACACCTGGGAACGGTTCTGCGCGCGCTTTCCCTATACGGAAACCGACGACCAGATGGCCGCGATCGAGGATGTTCTGGAAGACATGGCCTCTGGCCGCCCCATGGACCGGCTGATTTGCGGCGATGTGGGCTTTGGCAAAACCGAAGTCGCCCTGCGCGCGGCCTTTGTGGCGGCGGCGGCGGGTATGCAGGTGGCGGTTGTGGCCCCGACAACCCTGCTGGTGCGACAGCATTTCAAATCCTTCGAGGAACGCTTTCGCGGCCTGCCGGTGCGCGTGCGCCAACTGTCGCGGTTCGTGTCGGCCAAAGAGGCCCAGACCACCCGCGACGCTCTGCGCGACGGGTCGGTGGAAATCGTGGTGGGCACCCATGCGCTGCTGGCGAAAACCGTCAAATTCAACAATCTGGGCCTGCTGATCGTGGACGAGGAACAGCATTTCGGCGTCAACCACAAGGAGCGCCTGAAACAGCTGCGCTCGGATGTGCATGTGCTGACCCTGACGGCCACCCCGATTCCGCGCACCCTGCAAATGGCCCTGTCGGGCGTGCGCGAAATGTCGATCATCGGCACCCCGCCGGTGGACCGGCTGGCGATCCGCACTTACGTCAGCGAATTTGACAGCGTCACCATCCGCGAAGCCCTGTTGCGCGAACATTATCGCGGCGGGCAGAGCTTCTATGTTGTGCCGCGCATCGCCGATCTGCCGGACATCGAACATTTCCTGCGCGAACAGGTGCCCGAGGTCTCCTTTGTGGTGGCCACGGGGCAGATGGCGGCGGGCGATCTGGACCAGCGGATCAATGCGTTTTATGACGGGCAATATGATGTGTTGCTCTCCACCACCATTGTCGAGAGCGGGCTGGATATCCCCACGGCCAACACCATGATCGTGCATCGCGCCGATATGTTCGGCCTGTCGCAGCTCTATCAAATCCGGGGCAGGGTCGGGCGCTCCAAAACCCGCGCCTATGCCTATCTGACCACCAAACCGCGCGGCAAGCTGACCAAAACCGCCGAAAAACGCCTGCGGGTGCTGGGATCGCTGGATAGCCTCGGGGCCGGTTTCACGCTGGCGTCACAGGATCTGGACATTCGCGGTGCCGGTAACCTGCTGGGCGATGAACAGTCGGGGCAGGTGCGCGAAGTGGGCTATGAGTTGTATCAGGAGATGCTGGAAGAGGCCATCGCCAAGATGAAGGCCGGCGAAATGGAAGGCCTGCCGGATGAAGGCGGCTGGTCGCCGCAGATCAACCTTGGCGTGCCGGTGCTGATCCCGGCGGATTACGTCACCGATCTGGATGTGCGCCTTGGCCTCTATCGGCGTCTGTCCGGCCTGAGCAAAAAGGTTGAACTGGAGGGCTTTGCCGCCGAGCTGATCGACCGTTTCGGCAAACTGCCGCCAGAGGTCGACACCCTGTTGCGCATCGTGCGGATCAAGGCCATGTGCCAGCGCGCCGGTATTGCCAAACTGGACGGTGGCCCCAAGGGGGCAGTGCTGCAATTTCACGGCGACAAATTCACCAATCCGGCGGGGCTGGTGGAATATCTGCACAAGCAAAACGGTCTGGGCCGCGTCAAGGACAATAAAATCATCATCCGCCGCGACTGGGGCAGTGACAAGGCCAAGATCAACGGGGCCTATATCATTGCACGGGATTTGGCGGTGCTTGCCAGCCCGAAAAAGTAGAATTTCCCCTGTGATTTGACATTTACCGGCATCCGGTTAGTGTTTGTAAGTAATTGCAACACGAATATTTTTCCGTGAAAACGGATCTATTTGTTAAGTTTGGGGAATTTTATGAAAGCTCTTAAAAAAGGCGGGGAATTGACCATTTCCGCCACAGGAACATCAACATCAGCACCTTTGGCCAGCATTCACACACAGGTTGCCATATTGGAAAACGGCAACTTTGTTGTCAGCTTTGAAAGCACATTTGACGGGAAAACCCATTTCAGGGTAATGGCCCCGGACGGAACCGCGGTGAGCACCGATGTAGCGGTCGCGGAACGCTATTCTGCGGTGAATGATGTGATTGCCCTGCCAGGGGGCGGGTTTTCGGTGTTTTCCAGTAATTACACGGGCGGCGCGCGGATTATTTCCATGCAGAAATACGATAATACCGGAGCCGAGGTCGGCACCGCGACAGAGGTTTTGACGCCCACATCGGCGCGCGGAACTTTGCCGTCAAATCTGAATGTGGACCTGTTGAAAAACGGGAATTTTATTCTGACGTGGGATATTTACGACGATCGCCCGGGTGAAACTGTGGCGCGGTTCAGCACCAAAGCTCAGGTTTTCGGTCAGGATGGCGCATTGATTGGAGCGGAATTAAATCTCTCCGGCAGTGCAACCTTTGATCAACGCGACAGCGAGGTTTCCGCCAGCAAAGACGGTGGCTTTGTGGTAACCTGGCGTGAATACGGGGGGGCTGTGGAGAATGGCAACGATATTTTTGTACAGAAATTCCGCCCCGACGGTACCGCAGTTTCAAGCGTCAAACAGGTCAACACCGTCAGCTTTTCCGATGATTCCGATCCCGTCGTCACCAATTTGGCCAATGGCAAGTTTCTGGTCAGCTGGTGGGGGGGCTTTGGCGAAGATGGCGACAATTGGGGCAGTTTTGCCCAGCTGTACAACCGCAATGGCTCCAAATCCGGTGAAAATATTCAGCTGAACACCTTTACGGATTCACAACAATGGGCACCGGATGTCGAAGCCCTGCCGGATGGCGGTTTTATTGCGGCGTGGCAGTCTTTTGGTCAGGACGGCAGCGGTGGCGGCATTTTTGCGCAACGCTTTGATGCCAGGGCCCAAATGGTTGGTGAGGAATTTCAGGTCAACACCAGCACCGGCGCATCCCAATGGTATGCCAATATCGAAGTGGCCGACAACGGCAGTTACGTGGTGGCCTGGCAATCCCAGCATCGCGGCGGCAACACCTGGCAGGTCATGGCTCAACAATTTCAGGCCCAGAGTTTTGGAACGGCCGGAAACAACCGGATGCGGGATAATATCGGGGCCAACTGGATAGACGGGCAGGGGGGTAAAGACCGGATTTTTGGCCTTGGTGGCGATGACAAACTTTTCGGGGGCAATGGAAATGACCTGCTGAACGGGGGGCTTGGTCAGGACCGCCTTTTCGGCGGGCGCGGAGATGATCGTCTGGTTGGTGCCAAGGGACATGATTTGCTCAAGGGGGGCTTGGGCAATGACGTGCTGATCGGGAGCAAAGGGAATGACCGGTTGTTTGGTGGCAAAGGGGCCGATACCTTTGTGTTCAAGGCGGGGGTGGACGGCAAAGACCGGATTATCGGCTTCAATGCGGATCAGGACACTATCCGGATAAGCAACACAGCGTCGGTGACGATCAGTCACGATGCGGGGAATACATTGATTGATTACGATGGTGCAGCAGGGTCAATCCTTCTCAACGGTGTGGTGCTGAATGAGGCGGATATTTCGTTTGAATTTGTGTAGGGTCTGAATTTATGGGCGCTACGGACGAGGCCGTAGCGCCCTTGTGGATACAGGGCTTCAGGTTAGCTCTGAATTGGTTGGCCATTTTTCGGGTGCAGCACAACGCGTGTTTGCAGTGGCACGCGGTCGTATAGTTCTGCCACCTGATCGTTGACCAACCGCGCGCAACCGTTCGAGACAGCACGCCCGATGGTTTGCGGCGCGTTGGTGCCGTGGATGCGCAAATAGGTATCCCCCCGTTCCGGCGTATAAAGATAGAGCGCCCGTGCCCCGAGCGGGTTATTGATGCCCCCGGGCACGCCCTTGGCAAAACGGGCATAGGACTTGGGATCGCGTTTGATCATATCGGGGGTCGGGGTCCATGTGGGCCATTTGCGTTTGGCCCCCACATAGAATTCGCCGGAATGATACAGGCCCGCACGCCCGACCCCGACAGAATACCGAATGGCCCGACTGTCGGGCAGGGTCCAGTACAAGGCAAAGGAATTCGGATCCACATGGATTTCACCGGCTGGAAAATTATTCTGGATTTTCACCTCGCGCGGCATGAATTCCGGCGGCAAAACATAGGTGGATTTTTTTGTATGGGCCAAAACCGGCGGCGCAGCCAATGCGGCTATGCCGGTTCCGATAAAAAAGCGGCGGTTCATATGTGTCATTCAATTCCCCCTTAAACGTTTATTCTGAAACGCTAACAGCAGGGGGCGAACGCGCCAAATAACATTTCCGTAAGGAGCGGCCCCGATGCACTGCACCGGAGCCGTCGTACGGGGCGCTTAACCGCGCCGGCGGCGGCCACCGGTGCGGCGACCACGGGCACCGGCCTCTTTTTCACCGGCCTTGAGAGGCGGTTTATTGGCCTGAATCCACGCGGCCCCGTGCGGATCGTTATTGGTCAGCAGGTTGGCGGCGCGAATGGCCTGCATTTCCGAACCGGAGCGCGCCTTTGTGGATCCCATGCCGGTAATATTGGCCAGCAGTTCCGGATCAATGTCATCAGGCACGATAATACCGGCCTCGGCCAGCTCTGCACGTTTGGCGTCCAGCTTTTTCTGGCCCACCGGCAGCGCCACCGGATTCATAATCGCAGAGGTCATGCCCGAAGCCATGGCCATAGGCAAAAACGCGTTGTTGACGCCGTGACGGTTGGGCAGGCCAAAGGAAATGTTGGAAGCGCCGCAGGTGGTGTTGACGCCCAGTTCTTCACGCAGACGCCTCACAAGGGCGAATACCTGCAAGCCGGCGGTGGCCATGGCCCCGATCGGCATCACCAGCGGGTCCACCACGATATCATGCGCCGGAATGCCGTAATCGGCGGCGCGCTGCACGATGCGTTTGGCGACCTCGAAACGCACATCCGGGTCTTCGGAAATTCCGGTGTCGTCGTTGGAAATCGCCACCACAGGCACGTTGTATTTTTTCACCAGCGGCAGGATGGCCTCGAGGCGGTCTTCCTCGCCGGTGACGGAATTGAGCAGCGGGCGACCTTCGCAAACCTGCAAACCGGCTTCCAGCGCGGCAGGCACCGAACTGTCGATGCACAAAGGCACATCCACGAGGCCCTGAACCATCTGGATGATTTTCTGCATCAGGGGCGGTTCGGTTTCATTCGGGTTCGGGTTGGAATTGTAAACCACACCGGCGTTGATATCCAGAATGGTGGCACCGGCGGCAACCTGTGCAATGGCGTCCTGTTCGACCGTGGAAAAATCCCCCGCCTCGAGCTGGGCCGCCAGAAGCTTGCGCCCTGTCGGGTTGATGCGTTCGCCAATCACGCAGAAAGGTTGGTCAAAACCGATAATGGCGGTCTTGGTTTTGGATTCGACAATGGTTCGTGTCATGTACTTCAGCCCTATTGTTGTGCTGCAGGAATGCCGGAGGCCCCCGCGTTATTCGTTACCCAATTTGCGCCGGTTTTGATCCCGCCAAGCGGAAACAGATGCACCTTGGCAATATTGAAGTCCGGATTGGCGGCTTTGTGATCCGCCAGTTCGGACAGGATTTCTGTTGGTTCGAACGGCAGCAACAGCTTGCTGACGTCTTTGGCTCGCCGTTGCAATACCCGCAAACTGGGGCCAACACCACAGGCGAGCGCGAATTTTATCATGGTTTGCAGCTTGGCGGGGCCGGCAATGCCGATGTGAACCGGAATATCGATGCCCATTTCCGCCAGATCGTTCACCCAGTCAATCACCGGCCCGCTTTCAAAACAGAACTGGGTGGCCAGCGCCATTCTGGCGTCGGTGCGTTCGGAGAACGCCTGTTTCCAGCCAAGCGCCGCATTTACGTTGCTACGGCCCCCGTCCGGATCAATGTCCTTGTTGGCCTCCGGATGACCGGCCACATGCAGATCGGTAAAACCGGCCTTGTCAAACAAACCGCTGTCCAGCAACTGCATTGAATCGCTGTAATCGCCATAGGGTTTTTCCACCCCGCCGGCCAGCACCAGCGCCTGTTTGACGTCCGCTTCGCCCTGATAGCGGTTGATCCAGTCGGCAAGCGTGGCCTTATCCGCAATGATACGGGCAGGAAAATGGGGCATGACCTCAAAACCTTCGCCCTTCAGGCGTTTGGCGGTGGCAACCATATCTTCAATCGGCGTGCCTTCGATGTGGGCCACATAAACGCGGGTGCCAGAGGGTAGAAGATCGCGAAAATCGGCAATCTTGGCGGCCGTGCGGGGCATGACCTCGATGGAATAGCCCGCAAGGAAGGCCTCCAAATTCGCATTCACCGGTTTTTCCGCGTCGCTGTTGCGACCAAATTTCAACAGGGCCATTGCCGCTTTCCTTTTCGTTAATTCGGGGGGCTGGACCAGCCATCATTGGCAATCAGCTCAATAATGCGGGTTTTGTCGTATTCTGCATCCAGACGGGCGGCCTCGGCCTTGGCGATTTCCGCGCCATCGCCTGCCATCGGGTAGGGATCGGCTTTGCGCCATTCTGCCAGATAGGCATCGGATCCATCGGCGCCGATTTTCATGGCGCAACGATCAATTGCCTGCTCGAAACGCTCGGGCAGCTGTACCTTGGCAGCGCGACGCCCCTTGCCCACAATGATCTGGGCCGGAATGTCTCGCCAATAAACGATGGTTACATCTGGCATGGTTTATCCTGTCTGTTGAATTTTCACTATCCGCTTCACTTGCCCGCAAGGCGGCTGTTTTCGACCCGCACGGGGGAATTAGCGACATAACCGATATAATTCCCTGAACCAAGAATATTAGCGGGTTTGAACATGCAAGTTTCACATAACAATCTTGTATAATTTACAAGACGGGCTTATTCTGTTGCTAACGGAATTGGGGCAAGCTTATGCGAGCCAATGGTAATACTCGGCCTCCTCAGGGGCAAACGCGCAGAAAACAGGTTGCTCGGACGAAAAAACCGAGCGATCCGCTTTTTGCTGCGCTGGATTTGGGAACGAATTCATGCCGGATGCTGATTGCGCGGCCCGATGGCTGTGAATTCAAGGTGGTGGATGCGTTTTCCAAACCTGTGCATCTGGGGGCGGGGCTGGAACAATACGGCACGCTTGCGCCCTCTGCGATCAAGCGCACGCTGAATGCCTTGCGGGTCTGCGGCAAAAAGCTGAAACACCACGGCGTTCAACATTCGCGCCTTGTCGCCACAGAGGCCTGCCGGCGCGCGCGCAATGGCCAGAGCTTTATCAATCTGGTGAAGCGTGAAACCGGGCTGGAGCTTGAAATCATCGAGGCTTCAGAAGAAGCCCGCCTTGCGGTGGTGTCCTGTGCGCCGCACCTTGGCGATGCAGTGGACCAGCTGCTTATCGTCGATATTGGTGGTGGCTCGACCGAACTGGTCTGGCTGGACCTGTCCAAGGTTTCCCTGTGCGATCGCGCCACGGCGCTTGTGCGGCTGGAGCTGAGCGAAAACAAACTGCAAACCGCCCTGGCGGAAAACTGTGTCAAGGTTGTGGACTGGAAATCGGTTCCGATGGGCGTGGCAACGCTGAAGGATTTATTCGCCGATGTAGAAGACGACTGCGCCAAATTCGCGCTGATGTCCTGTGCTTTTGAAGAGCAAATCGCCGAATTCCAGCCGGAAATGCCCAGTTCCGCCAATGGCGATAACCGCTTTCAGATCATCGGCACATCCGGTACAGTGACCACGGTCGCCGCCTCCCATCTGGGTTTGTCGCGCTATGAACGCTGCAAGGTGGA
>JALWOO010000146.1 GCA_027083485.1 Amylibacter sp.
GGATAATTTCTCCAATGCGGACCACGATACACCGGCGCGTCTGGCACAGCTGACGGGCAAGGCCTGCCTGTGCCATGAATGCGACCTGCTGGACCAAGATGCCTTGGAAGCAGTATTCAAAGCCCATGATTTTGCCGCAGTGGTGCATTTTGCTGCCTATAAGGCGGTGGGCGATTCCGTGGCACGCCCGCAAGCCTATTTCAACAATAACATGGGTGGGTTGATCAATCTGCTGGGAGCGATGGAAAATCATAACGTGACCCGGATTGTGTTTTCCTCCTCGGCCACCGTTTACGGTGACAGCCCCGTGCAGCCGATCCCCGAAAGCGCCCCGCTGAGCGCTACCAACCCTTATGGCCTGTCCAAGCTGGTTGGCGAACAGATGCTCGGCCAGATGCAAGTCGCCCACCCCGAATGGGCCATCAGCATTTTGCGCTATTTCAATCCGGTCGGCCTGCATAAATCCGGCCTGCTGCGCCTGTCACCGGAAAACACCACCCAACCGCCGGAAAACCTGATGCCCCGCTTGCTCGAGGTTGCCCATGGCACGCGCAAACAATTGTCGGTCTTTGGCAATGATTACGACACCCCCGATGGCACCGGCATGCGCGATTATATCCATGTGGAGGATCTGGCACGGGGCCATGTGCTGGCGCTGGAAGCCCTGATCAACACCGACCAGAGCCATACGGTGAATCTGGGTACGGGTCGGGGCTATTCGGTTCTGGAAATGATCGAGGCCTTTGCCAAAGCCTGCGGGCGCCCGATTCCCTATGAAATGGCACCGCGCCGCGCCGGTGATGTGGCACGCTGTTATGCGGATGTGACCCATGCCAAAGAGGTTCTGGGGTTTGAAACGAAATATGGTCTGGCCGAAATGTGCGCCGACAGCTGGGTGGAGTAGGCATCGTGGCGCAGAATATTTTCTGGCTGGGGGCGCATAAAACCGGCACGACCTTTCTGCAAAAAAGTCTGGACCGCTCGGCATCGGTCTTGCAGGCATGGAATGTCCACTACATGCCGCTGGATAGTTTTCGAACGAAATACACCCGCCCGCTGTTGAATAATGGCGGTGGGGTTGCTGCACCCAATGAATTCCGGCCGGATGCCGCAGGGGTGAATTTGGTGTTTGATGAAAACATTCCGGCACTTGTGCAACATGTAAGCCAGCGGGAAGGTGTTTATATGTCCGGTCCCGAGCGTGCGCTAAAGATGGCAGCACATCTGGAATTTCACCAACCGGTTCTTGTTCTGGGCATCCGCTCGTTTCATGGCTATCTGCCGTCACTGTATTGTGAAACCCTGAAGGCTAATCCGTTCAAGCCCTTTCGCGAGTTTTTGCGCACGCCGCTTGGCAATTTGCGTTGGTACCCTTGGGTGAAGGCCCTGCAACATGCATTTCCCGGCGCACGGATGCGCGTGTATCCCTATGAGGCGTTATGGGGGAATGAAACACGGCTTTTGTCGGAAATCACCGGCATTCCTGCCGCAGAATTTACCTTGAAAGAAGGGGTCGAACGTCCGGGATTTTCACAACGGGCCATTGATACCTTGATGGAGTTGCACAAACAGGGGGGCGTTGAACGCGCCCAACAGCGTGCCGCGGTAAAGCAGTTTCCCAAAGGGGCGGAATATCCCGGGTTTCAGCCCTGGACAGCCGAAGAAATTGCACATCTCAAACAGGAATATGCCCGCGATATTGCCAATCTGCGCTTTGATTCCACGATTGAATTCCTGTTGGATGACGGTTTGACGCCAGAGGTAACACAGCCATGAAACTGGCTTTGCATATCGGCACCCCAAAAACCGGCACCACCAGTTGCCAACGCTGGTTTAGCCAAAACCGCGATGTTTTGCGCGCTCAGGGCATTATCTATTCAC
>JALWOO010000147.1 GCA_027083485.1 Amylibacter sp.
GTGCGCGTCAGCGGTGATTTGAAAGTGGAGTTGAGCAAATTCGCCAAACCCAAGGATATCAGGTTCAACGCCACAGCCGAGGTGCAAAACCTGTATAGTGACACCTTGATCAAAGGGCATGTGCTCAAGGGGCAACGGTTGATCGTGAAGGCCACGCATAAAGGGCTGGAGATGAACGGCCCTGTCACCCTTGACGGGGTGCCGATGCAGGCGAAATGGCAGCTGGGTTTTGGGCCTCTGGCCAAAAAGGGCAGTCAGGTAGAAGCTCTGGTCGGTCTGTCGGATGAGAACCTCAAGGGGTTGGGGATTACCCTGCCCAAGGGATCTATTGCCGGCGAAACACCGGCCAAGGTGGTGGTCAACATCAAGAAAGGCCAAACGCCGACCTATACGGTGCAATCGGATCTGGTGGGGGCGCGCCTGAAGGTGCCGGCGTTGCAATGGAACAAAAGCCCGAAAACGGCGGGGAAGCTGACCATGAAAGGCAGTTTCGGGGGGCAGCCGACGGTGGATCAAATATCCCTTACCGCGCCGGGGATGCAGGCATCCGGCAAAATCACATTCAAGCAAAGCGGTGCGATGAAGGCTTTGCAATTGCGGGACTTGAAGGCGGGGCGCTGGCTGGATTCGGCGGCCAATATCGAAATGATGTCCAAGGGGAATGCGCGCATTACCCTTGAGGGGGGCAGCGCGGACTTGCGCAACTTCAACATTTCAAAAGGGACCGGCACGGATGGCACCGGCGGTAGTCCGGTGGATGTCCGGCTGGATCGCCTGACCATCATCAGCGGGCTGGAACTGACAGATTTTGTGGCCAAACTACGCCCGGGCAAGGAGACCAGCGGCACCTTTAGCGGGCGGGTAAACGGCGGCATGCGTATCACCGGCAAACTGTTGCCCCATAAATACGGGACGGCTTTTGATATCCGGTCCAAAGATGCGGGGCGGGTGCTGGCCTCTGCCGATTTCATGGAAAATGTTTATGGTGGCGATATGTGGGTGGTGATCGAACCGCGTGCCAAAGCCGGCGAATATGATGGCTCCCTTGAGGTAAAGCGCACCCGCATGACCAGCACATCGGCCATGGCCGGATTGCTGAACGGCATTTCGGTTGTTGGTATTTTGCAGCAGCTGGAGGGGGAAGGCATTCATTTCAACACGGTTGACGGCCGTTTTTTGCTGCGTCCGAACGGGGTGCAGCTCAAGGATATTTCCGCCGTCGGGCCGTCCATGGGGATGACGCTGGACGGGTGGTATAACAGCAGCACAAAAAACGTTGATTTTGAAGGAGTGACCACCCCGCTTTATGCGCTGAACGGTCTGTTTGAACGGGCCTTGGGCAAGCTGTCCGGCCGCAAGAAGGGCGAGGGTCTGTTCAGTTTTACCTATCGGATGAAGGGGCCGGCGGAAAACCCAAAGGTCACCGTAAACCCGCTGTCGATCCTGACGCCGGGTGTGTTTCGCGAGATTTTCCGCCGCAAGGTGCCGGTGCCGCTGGAGGGCAATGTGGAACCGGCGCAGGAGGTTGTTGCCGGCAAAATCAAAGATCAAAAAATGCCACAAAAAAAGCGCAAGCGCCCAAAGAAGACATCTTTGAACGCAGAAGAAACGGACGCCAAGGCGTTGCGTTGAGTTTGGCTTGCATGT
Source organism: Amylibacter sp. (assembly GCA_027083485.1). Taxonomy (GTDB): domain Bacteria; phylum Pseudomonadota; class Alphaproteobacteria; order Rhodobacterales; family Rhodobacteraceae; genus Amylibacter. The sequence continues at coordinate 1,648 of JALWOO010000147.1, forward strand.
GCGGACAGTTTGGGGCATGGGGCGCGTATGAAACTGTCTGACTTTGATTTCGAGCTGCCAGAGCAGCTGATTGCCCTGCGACCGGCAAGCCCGCGCCCTGCGTCGCGCATGTTGGTGGCACAGGGGACTGCCCTTGGCGATCACCATTTCCACAACCTGCCGGAATTCCTGCGGCCCGATGATTTGCTGGTGTTGAATGACACCAAGGTCATCCCCGCCCGTCTGTTTGG
>JALWOO010000148.1 GCA_027083485.1 Amylibacter sp.
CGGACGCAACGCCTGCCAGCAATGGTCAAAGGTTTCCCGCGACAACCCGCCCCCGATGAAAATCGCATCCGGTGCCTGCAGACCTTGCAGGGCCTCCGGCACCACGCCGTCAATCAGCTCCAGCTTCGGCGTGCCCAGCGCCGCCGCGTTTTGCGCCGCAAACAGGCGGCGATCCGCACGCGGCTCAATGCCGATGGCGCGGGCATAACGCGCACCGCGCATCCATTCCACCGCCACCGATCCGCAGCCGCAACCCACATCCCACATCAAGGCCCCGCGCATAGGCATCAGCTTGGCCACGGTCACGGCGCGGACTTCCTGTTTGGTCATGGTGCCGTCATGGGCAAACAGATCATCCGCCAAACCCGGCACCCGTGGCAACAACGCCGCATCCGGTGCGGCGATACACTCCACCGCAAGGGTGTTGAAGGCGGGAACCTCATGGTTCCATTCCACCGCCGTGGCCTCGAACCGCTGTTCCTCCGCACCACCCATAAAGGCCAGCACGGTCATTTTACTGTCGCCAAAACCGCGTTCAGTCAGGAATTTGGCAATCTGCGCCGGCGTTTCCGCCCCGGTGGTCAGAATCAGCAACCGCTGATGTGGCTGGATAAAGGCAATCATCTGCTCCACAGGCCGGCCATGCACCGTCAGCGTTTCCAGATCGGCCATCGACCAGCCCATCCGCGCCGCCGCCAGTTGAAAGGCAGACACCTGTGGGTGATAGGTAATTTCAGAAGGGTCCAATTGGCGACCAATACGGGCACCCACTGAATACCACAGCGGATCCCCCGTGGCCAAAACCACAACCCGCTTGCCCTTGTGCTGTTTCAACGTGTCGATCAGGGTGGAAAACGGCGAAGGCCATTCGATCCGCTCCGCATCCGCACAGCGCGTCAGCGATTGATGGCGGCCACCGCCGACCAGCACTTCGGCCGCTTCGACCACCGCGCGGGTGGCAGGGGTCAGCCCGTCCAACCCGTCTTCGCCAATACCGACGATATGTAACCAAGGGGTCATTTTCTTTCCTCCGGCAATCCTGCGGCCAGTGCGTTTACCGCCGCCGAGGCCATGGCCGATCCCCCGCGCCGCCCCCGCAGGGCAATAAATTCACAGCCGCGCGGACGGGCGGCCAGTTCGGCCTTGCTTTCGGCCGCGCCGACAAAGCCCACCGGAAAGCCCAGAATACAGGCCGGTTTCGGCCAGCCCTGATCCAGCATTTCCAGCAGGTGAAACAACGCGGTTGGCGCATTGCCGATGGCAACAACCGCGCCTTCGATATGGTCGCGCCACAGTTCCACCGCTGCGGCGGAACGGGTGTTGCCGATCATCTGCGCGCGCGCGGGAACTTCAGCATTGTTCAGCGTCACAATCACCGGATTGTCGGCAGGAAGATACCGGCGGATGATCCCCGCGCCAACCATTTCACAATCACACAACACCGGCGCGCCGCTTTGTAATGCCGCCTGTCCCGCCGCATAAGCATTTGGAGAAAAAGCCAGCCGGTCGGCTATTTCCACCATGCCGCAGGAATGGATCAACCGCACTACAAGCCGCTGCATCCCCGCATCGAACCGGTCCAGCCGTGCCTCTCTACGCACGGTTTCAAAACTCTGCGCATAGATCGCGGCAGGTACGCGCTCGTACCGGAGCGCGTCGGACGGCAAGGTGCCTCCCCCCTGGGGGAGGTCCGCGCCGTTCGAATGTGGCTTGCGACCGGTCATTTGCTGCGCGCGCTTTCCGGCCCGTGCGGATGTTTGGCGTGGGGATATTCCGGATGGCTGTGGTCGTGGTGGTGGTGATGATCATGCCCGTGATCGTGGTCATGGGAATGGTCGTGATGATGGTGGTGGTCCATATCCAAACGGCA
>JALWOO010000149.1 GCA_027083485.1 Amylibacter sp.
AATCCATCATACTGTTTCCGTCACTTTCCGAAGGTTGCGCGGCTGATCCGGATTAAGCCCGCGCGCGCGTGCAAGCCTTTCAATGAACGCATAAAACGACACGATCAACAGCAGCGGATCCGTAAGCGGATGCCCCGTGGCCACAAATTCCAGCGGCTCTGCCTTTTGCGCCGAATCGCTGGTGACAAACACCTTGCCCCCCCGCGCGGCCAGTTGATCCGCTACGCCATTTATCGCGGCCTCCGCCGCATCCCGTGCGCTCAGCGCCAGCACCACATCGCCTTGGGAAAGCACCGCAACCGGCCCGTGCAGAACCTCGGCAGAAGAATAGGACTCGGCGTGGATTTGACAGGTTTCCTTGAATTTCAGCGCCGCTTCATTGGAAATCGCAAACCCCGGTCCGCGCCCCAGAACCAGCAAAGACCGGCGGTTTTGCATCGCTTCAAGAAGTTCCGGCCAATGGTTTTTCGTGGCCTTTTCCATCTGCGCGGGCAGGCGATGCAAGGCGTCCAGCAGGGGCTTGTCCTCCTGCCAATGTGCCAATAACGCCAACCCGCTCACAACCGAACTGACAAAGGTTTTTGTCGCGGCAACGCTGAATTCACAACCCGCACGAATATCAATGCTGTGATGACACTGGCGCGCCAACGGGGCCATGATATCATTGGTAATCGCCACACAAACCGCCCCTTGATCAGAGGCCGCTTTTGCCATGCTCACGATATCCGGACTTTGCCCCGATTGGGAAATGCCCAGAAACGCCGCCCCGTCCAGCTTCAACGGGGCCGCAAAAATGGATGCCACAGAAGGCCCCACCGATGCCACCGGCAGCCCCATCGACAATTCAAACGCGTATTTCAGATATGTTGCCGCATGATCCGACGAGCCGCGTGCGGTTGTCACCAAAAACCGCGGCTGCGCCTGACGCAACTGTTGGGCTGCGGCAACAACCGGGGCCATTCCGTTTTCCAGCAAATTGCGGGTGACCTGTGGAATTTGCAGAATTTCACGGCGCATGAAGGTCTGGTTTTGCATTGGGTTTGCTCCGGTTAGCCTGAAATTTGCAGTTCCGCGACGAAATCATAGGCATCCCCGCGATAGATTGATTTGGTGAATTCCACCACTTGCCCCGTGGCCAAATAGGAGGTGCGTTCAATCGCAAGGCCGGCAATGCCTTCTTCGACTTGCAGCAATGCCGCATCCTCTTGCCCCAGATTTCCCGCCGAAATCCGCTGCAACGCCCGTACCGGCCGCAAATTCCTTTGGGCAAGGATTTCATAGAGCGAGGTTTCAACGATCAGAGGATTGGGCAAAATATCCAGCGGCAGGGAAGCCCGCTCGATCGCCAAAGGCACGCCATCGGCAAGACGCAAGCGGGCGATACGCGCCACCGAAGCCTTTTCCAGCAATTGCAGGATGTCCGCTTCCTGCGCCGTCGCCAGAAAAATACCCCGCTCCAGCCAAACAGATTCGACCTTTTTGCCGCGCTGCGCCATGTCTTCGCTAAAAGAGGTCAGTTGCGACAAGGATTGTTGTACTTTTTCCATTTTCGGGGCCACAAACGACCCTGATCCGCGCCGTTGAATGATCCGGCCATCAGCCACCAGACTTTCAACCGCCTTGCGCACCGTGTCACGGGACAGGCCGGTAATCTGCGCGATTTCGCGCTCGCTTGGCAAGGCAGTATCCGGTGCCAACTCCCCCGAAAGGATCGCCCTTTCCAGATGTTTGCGCAGCTGCAAATAGCGCGGGCCTGACTGCGGGGTGAGCCAGTGTTGCGGATCCAGAAATTCTTTAGTCATCATTCGCCTGCCCCCCTTCAGAAATCAAATCCGACGCAATTTGCAAGGCCCCGTCCAGCGCGCCCC
>JALWOO010000150.1 GCA_027083485.1 Amylibacter sp.
CCCGCTTGCAAGGCTGGCTGGAAGGGCTGAGCCGCGACACGGTAGCCGTTTGCCACATCGGGATCATGCGGGTGTTGCTGGCCATGGCGACCGGCTGGAATTTCGGTGGGCCACCCCCGTTCCGGATCAAACGCAACCGCCTGTTCGTGATCCATCTGGACGGGGGCAAAATGCGCCACGACCCCGACCCGATCCGCCTGTTGGAGCGATAACCCATGCGCGTGATGATCCTTGTAACGCACCTGCTGGGCACCGGCCATCTGAGCCGCGCCGCCACTTTGGCGCGGGCCTTTGTGGCAGGCGGGCATTCGGTTGATCTCGTCTCTGGCGGCACACCGGTTGGCAATCTGGATTATTCGGGCATGGCCTTGCACCAACTGCCGCCGGTGAAATCGGACGGAGTGAATTTCACCCGTCTGCTGGATGAAAACGGTGTGGTGGTGGATGAAACCTATCTGCAAAACCGTCGCAAAATTGCCTGTGATCTGGTCCGGCAAACCGCGCCGGATATCCTGATCACCGAACTTTACCCCTTTGGCCGCCGCGTTTTACGGCACGAATTTCAGGCGGTGATTGAAACGGCCCATAGCCAGCCACAACAGCCGCTGGTGCTGTGTTCCATCCGCGATATCCTTGCGCCGCCCTCCAAACCGGAAAAGGCAACCAAGACAGAAGCAATCATTACCCGCGATTATTCCGCCGTGCTGATACATTCAGATCAGGCGCTGATGCCGCTGGAAACCAGCTGGCCGGTGACGGCCTCCCTTGCAAAAATGCTTGCCTATACCGGTTTTGTCGCCCCACCCCCGCCGGTGCCGCACCCTGACGGGGTCGGCCAAGGCGAGGTGCTGGTCACTGCGGGCGGTGGTGGCGTCGGGACGGATCTGTTCAGCGTTGCCGTTCAGGCCGCCAGACAGGACAGCCGCCATTGGCGGCTTTTGGTCGGGGGCAGTGATGCCGCCAGCGAGATTACGCGCTTGCAGGCTCTGGCGGGGGACACCGCCATAACCATTGAACCGACCCGCCCGGATTTTCGCCAGATGCTGCCCCATGCCGCTGCGGCGGTGGCCATGTGTGGCTATAATACCGCTATGGACCTGTTGCAAACCGGCACTCCTGCGGTGTTCATTCCCTTTGATGCGGGCGGAGAAGTGGAACAGACCCTGCGCGCAAACCGGCTGGCGACAAGTGGGCAATTCGACGTGGTGACAGCCGCCAGCCTGACGCCGGAAAAACTGCTGGCGGCGCTGAATACTGTGAAACGCCAGACCCCGCCCCCGATGCAGAATTTTGACGGGGCAAGGCAAACCGTACGGATTGTTGAAAGGATGCGGAAATGACCGGCTGGGCGGATCTGGAACAGGAATTGGATTTGTGGCGGCAGCAGGGGTTAACCCTGCCGCTCTGGTGGCGGGATGATGATGCCATTGCCCCGAGTGCGGCGCTCGACCATTTGTTGCAACTGTCCGGCGACAGCGGCCTGCCGGTGCATCTGGCGGTTATTCCAAAAGGTGCAACCGCCGCGTTGGCGCAACATCTACAGGGCACCGCCGCCATTCCGGTTGTGCATGGCTTTGCCCATATCAACCACGCCCCCAAGGGTCGCAAAAAGATGGAATTCGGGTGGGATAGGTCGTTAGAACAAATCCAGAGCGATATTGAAACTGGCCTAAACAGGCTGCAAACCCTGTTTGGCCCCGCCCTTGCGCCGCTGTTTGTCCCCCCTTGGAACCGCATTGCGCCCGAGGTTTTACCCCTGTTGCAACAGGCCGGTTATCGCGGATTATCGACCTTTACCCCGCGCCAAAGGCCCGAAGCCTGTACCGGTCTGGCGCAGATTAACACCCACATCGACCCGATCGACTGGCATCACAGCCGTTCCTGCCATCCGGTGGAAATGCTGCTGGGCCAGACGCTTGCCCTGCTGCAAGACCGGCGGGCGGGGCGCACGGACAATACGGAACCTCTGGGGCTGTTGACCCACCATCTGGTGCATGACAGCGCCATTCGGGATTTCACCGCCCGATTTATTACAACCCTTATGGCGGGGCCGGTATCAATCTGGTCCGCCCATTCCCTGAAAGGAACCACCCCATGAGCCGACTGGATAGCATGCTGCGCCGATTTACTGCCCAACGGGACGGGCTGAACTGGGCCGCCGAGCGGGTGGCCGACATGCCGGGCGATGCGCTCGATATGGGGTTGGGCAACGGGCGCACCTATGACCATATGCGCGAGATCATGCCAGACCGGCGGATCTGGGTAATGGACCGGATTTTGCAATGCCACCACAGCTGCGTTCCCCCCGAAGAAGACTTTCTGATGGGAGAAGCCGAAGACAGCCTTGCCAGGCTCGCCGGTATGGGGGCGAAGATTGTGCTGTCCCATTATGATTTCGGTTTTGGCGTAAAGGAAAAAGACGTGGAGGAGGCCGCCCGTTTCAGCCCGCTGATTGCCAAGGTGATGGCCAAGGGCGGGGTGATTGTATCAGGACAGCCGCTGGTCGGGTTTGCCGCCTTGCAGGGGCCTGCGCATATTGCGCCGGACCGGTATTATTTTTACGAAGCTTAGGGAATAGGCGTAGGAAATAAGAGGGGGCGCTGCCCCCAAACCCTGCGGGTTTTCCCCCGGAATATTTGGGGAAAATGGAAATGGGCATTTGTTGCTTTGTATCTGCTTATATGGCAAATTGTGAATATAACAGAACACAGGGAAGCCCATGACCATCTTTAAACCAACCCGCCGTCAGCTGCTGGAGGCGGCTTGTTTAACTCCGATGCTGGCGCTGCCAGCCAGTGCCGCTACAAATTTGCTTGCACCGTCGCGACCCCAGCCGGCAGCTTCGCACCGGTTCAAGGTTGGCCAAGCGCAGATTACCGTGATTTCCGACGGGAATCTGAATGTTCCGGTGGCCGGCCTTGGCGTGAATGCCGATCGGGCCGAGGTGCAGAAATTCCTGACGGATCATGCCCTGTCTGCCAGCAACAACTATGCCCATACCAACCATGTATTGGTGGAAATGGGCGACATAAAACTGCTTGTCGATGTGGGGTCCGGCGACCGTTTTCAGGATTCCGCCGGACGGCTGGTGGCCAATATGGAAGCTATTGGCATTGATCCGGCCGACATCACCCATGTCTTTATCACCCATGCCCATCCGGATCATGTTTGGGGGATTCGCGATGATTTTGATGAACCCGTTTTCACCGAGGCCGAATATATCATCGGGGCCGGTGAATATGATTGGTGGATGACAAATGACCGCGCCAATATGGTCGAGCAGAGCTTGCAACAATTCGTTGTCGGGGCGGTGAATGCCCTGTCCACCGAAGGGCTGGAATGGACCGTGGCCCAAAACAACCATGAAATCGCCCCCGGTTTGCGGTTGATTGATACGCCGGGTCATACGCTGGGCCATATGAGCCTTGTTGTCGAAAGTGATGGCCAGTCGCTGATCGCGCTCGGGGACAGCATGTCCCATGCCTATATGAGTGTCGAACAACCCGAGTGGGTGAACGCCATCGACATGGACAAAGAGGCCACTGTCACCACCCGCCTGCATCTGCTGGACATGGCGGCAACCGATGGCATGGCGGTTCTGGGGTATCACTTCCCGTTCCCGGGGGTCGGCCATATCGTCAGTGACAAAATGGGCGGGTATCGTTTTATGCCTGCCCTGTGGCGCTGGCAGGATGCCGGTTAAAGCAGTCTGCCTAGAGCGTTTCGACTTTTGTTTGGATCAATAGACAACGCAATTCCCATTTGAGCGTTAGCGAAAGACCGGGAATTGCGTTTCAACATAAAGTCGAAACGCTTTATTTGGGCAGACGCGACAGCACCGCTTGCGTGTCTGCCCCGAGTTTTGGCGAGGCTTTATCCATTTGCAATTCGGCCTCTGAAAACCGCATGGGCGAGCGCACGGACGGCACGCCCTGAATTTCCAGCCGCATGCCACGGTGGATGATCTGCGGGTCGTCAAACACTTCGGCAAGGTTGTTGATCGGGCCAGCCGGCACGTTGTTGGCTTCGCAGTCTTGCAAAAGGGCCGCTTTGCGGCGTTTCAGGGTTTCGACCGTGAGAATTTCCGTCAACACATCGCGATTGGCCACCCGATCCGGATTGCGCTGGAAACGGACATCGGTGGCCAGTTCGGGCAAACCCAGCACCGCACAGAAACGTGCGAACTGCCCGTCGTTTCCCACCGCGATGATGACATGGCCATCGGCCACTTCCATCACTTGATAAGGCACAATCGCCGGATGGGCGTTGCCGCTCTGGCCCGGCGGGGTGCCGGTGGCCAGATAGCTCATGGCCTGATTGGCGGTCACAGCGGTAGCCACATCCAGAAGCGACATGTCGATATGCTGGCCTTTGCCGGTGCTGGCGCGTTGGTGCAGCGCCGCCTGAATGGCGATCACGCTGTACAGGCCGGTAAACAGATCGGTTATCGCCACGCCGGTTTTTTGCGGCTCGCGGCCCGGCTCGCCGGTGATCGACATCAGGCCGCTCATGCCCTGCATCAGGAAATCATATCCGGCACGCGGTGCATAGGGGCCGGTTTGGCCGAATCCGGTGATTGAACAATAGATAAGCGCCGGATGATCCGCCTGCAGGCTCTGATAATCCAGCCCGTATTTGGCCAGCCCGCCGAGCTTGAAATTCTCGATCAGCACATCCGCATCGGCAATCAGCGCCTTGAGCTGTGCCTGCCCTTCGGGCGTGCGAAAATCAATCACCACGGATTTCTTGCCGCGATTGCAAGCATGGTAATAGGCGGCGGAACGGTCCCCCTCCCGTTCAATGAAAGGCGGACCCCATTTGCGGGTATCGTCGCCGTCCGGGCTTTCGATTTTGATGACTTCCGCGCCAAGATCTGCCAGCGTCTGACCGGCCCAGGGGCCAGCCAGAATACGCGCCAGTTCGATGACTTTGACGCCCGCCAAGGGGGCCTTGTTCATGGATTAACCGCCGAGTTTTGCGTCCAGAATTTCCTTGAGGCCGGAATAGGCCTGATTGGGAACCTGTTCGCCATTGATCATAAAGGTCGGCGTGCCGGAAATATCATCGGCAGTCGTGGTTCTCTGGTATTCTTCAACCAATGCTTTGGCCTTTTCCTGATCCAGCAGGCAAGCCTCCATGGTGTCGTCATCCATACCGGCAATTTTGCCCAGTTTTTTCAGGTTGGCGACAATGGTGGCCGGCTCGCCACCGCCCAGCCATTCGCGTTGTTGGCGCATCAGAAGATCGACAAAGCCAAAGTATTTGTCTTCTCCGGCACAGCGCGCCAGCATGCCGGCCCAGAGGCCAAACCGGTCAAAATAGACCTCGCGAAAGATGAACCGCACCTTGCCCGTGTCGATGTAATCTTTTTTCAGATCGGGAAACACGTTCTTGTGGAAATTGGCGCAATGGGGACAGGTGAACGAGGCATATTCAATCATCGTTACCGGTGCGTCCTCTGCGCCCAGGGCCATTTCGACCACTTTGGACATTTCGCCTTCTGTCGGGGCAGCCGTTTCCTGAGCCAGCGCCGGTGTGCCAGCCATCAGCAAGGCAGCGCCTGCAAGGGTTTTGAATGTGTCTCTACGGGTATGGGTCATGTTGGCCTCAGTTTTGGTATTTCGGTTTGGATAGGATATTTTCACCAAGCGCAGCAAGGGCCTGGCGAAGGCTGGAATCGCCCACATCGGCAACGGTTTTGGCAATTTTCGCCTTTTCCTGTGCAGGGATAACACGTTTTGCCGGTTTGTGTTCAAACGCGGATTGCGGTTCGGCAAAACCGGTTGGTGCGGTTTGGGTCAGGTGAATGCGGTTGATGGCGTTATAGCCATAACAGCCGTTCACCCGTTTGATAATCTGCGGCAATTGCATTTGCAGCATCGGGGCATTGGCCCCCGTACACAGCAAGGTTAACGTCGCGCCGATGCCTTGGCGGGAATAATTCACCTTTACCGGCTGGGCGATGCGGGCCACGGATTCGCCGGCAATTTCGGACCAATGGGTCAACAGACGGGTTTCGGAAAACCCCCGTTTTTCGGATGCTTTGCGAATCTGGCCACCAAGGATACCGCCCGTCTGGGTGAATCCCCGTCGCCCCCGTTTGGAAACGGTTTTCTTAACTGGTTTCTGGCTATTCGGGCGGCGCATGTTTATCCAAAGGTTAATTGATCCCTAACTTAGCCTGCACTGTAGCAGATACCAGTACAGAACGAAACAAAGGCGATAAAACTTGCGTGAGACCGTGAAACCGACTGATTTATTGCGCTGGTATGACGCAAATGCACGGGAGTTGCCCTGGCGCGTGGCCCCTGCCGAGCGTTTGGCCGGTGTAACACCGGATCCTTATCATGTCTGGCTGTCGGAAATCATGTTACAACAAACCACGGTTGTTACAGTGAAGGCCTATTTCCTGAAGTTTTTGCAGCGCTGGCCCAGTATTGAGGATTTGGCAGCGGCAGAAGATGCGGATGTGATGGCAGAGTGGGCCGGTCTTGGCTATTACGCCCGCGCCCGCAACCTGCTGAAATGTGCGCGTGTGGTCACAAAGGAACACGGAGGGCAGTTTCCCAAGACGGAAAAAGAGCTGCTGAAACTGCCCGGAATCGGGCCGTATACGGCGGCAGCTATCGGGGCGATTGCCTTTGACCGGCCAACGACTGTGCTGGATGGAAATGTAGAAAGGGTGATGGCGCGTCTGTATCGGGTGGCGGAACCCTTGCCCGCCGCCAAGGAAACCTTGCGGGCATATGCCGCCGGATTGACGCCGAACAAACGGGCCGGCGATTACGCTCAGGCGGTGATGGATCTGGGTGCAACCGTCTGCACCCCGCGAAATCCGGTTTGCGGGCTTTGTCCGTGGCGGTCCGGCTGCCTTGGCTTCCGTGAACAGGACGCGCAGAGCTATCCCCGCAAGCTGCCCAAAAAGGCAAAGCCCGTGCGTTTTGGCGTGGCCTATGTGCTGATTCGCGATGACGGAGCGGTTTTGCTGGAGCGCCGCCCTGACAAAGGGTTGTTGGGCGGGATGCTGGGCTGGCCCGGGAGTGAATGGGCGGAAGGCCCTGTCGATTCCACGCCCCCTGCCCCGGCAGGTTGGCAAGAGTTGGGCGCGGAAGTGCGCCATACATTCACCCATTTCCACCTGCGGCTTAAGGTCCATTTTGCCAGAGTATCCGGGGAAACAACGCCGGACAGAGGTGAGTTTCTGGAACGAAACCATTATCGGCCCGCTGATTTGCCAACGGTAATGCGTAAGGTCTGGAATCTTGCACAGCCCGCGCTCAAGGAAAAATGAGGCGCTTGCGCGCCACGCCATTTGAGCGCTGCGCGCGGGGGGCCTCCGGCGGAGATATTTTTATGAAAATGGAAGGCCTTAGGGTGTTTTGCGTCAATCAAAAGATCCGGCAACGCGGCCCAGCAGCATAAAGGCGCGGCCGGTTCTTGTTTGGCTCATTTCCATAAGTTCGCCATCTTCGGCAGATTGTTCGAACTCGACCAGAATCAGATCGAACTGCCGCAAAAAATGGTGGGTGGCATCCCGAAATATCGGATCATTCTTCAACCGCGTTTTGGCCAGAGTCAGGGCGGAGCGATCGCGAATGCCGCCTAGCGCCGCGACGGCAAGGCCACGCTCCCGTATGGGGAATGGGTGGAGGGGTGCGTGAGC
>JALWOO010000151.1 GCA_027083485.1 Amylibacter sp.
GGAATACAATTGCGGCGATGGGATTTGATGATCGTTTCAAACGGATGTGGAATTATTATCTCACCTCCTGTGCGGCAGGTTTTCAGGCAGGGTTTACGGATGTTACGCAGGTGACTGTCCGCCGGAATTGATGGGAAAATTTTGATGCCAACAGCAACCAAACTGGTCGGGGGCATTGCCCTTGGAATAACCGCAATGATTGCGGCCTATTTTTTTATGCAGGATCAACAGGATTACCGCATCGGCTATCGGTTCGTTGTGGGGAATTTTCCGGTCGGCTTTTTTGTGGGCTGGTATTCGCTGGGTAAGGATCCGGGGACGGGAAATATTCCGGCTATCGCCAATGGCATCCGCTCGTTGGTGCTTTTGGTTATTGCAAGTTCGCTGGTGTTTTCGCTGTTTTTCATTTTCGGAAACCTGAAGCGATACAATTTCAGGGACCCCTCCGATTTGCCGCTGCAATGGATTAAAACATCGTTTGAATATGTTGTGCTGGCCATGACCAAAGAGGTCGCGATTGCCCTGTTGATTGGCGGGGTGATTTCCGGTATCGCCGCGTATCAGGCCGGTCGGCGCTGGAGCTGACCCTTACAAATTGGAAATCCCCTTGCTGTTTATCTATGGTACTTTGCTGGACGACGACTTACGCCGAGTAGTTCTTGGTCGTGATGTTGCATCGGTTCCGGCGGTTTTATCCGGCTATCAACGTCGCGCGGTTGTTGGTCGTCTGTTTCCGGCTTTGCAAGAAGACGCTGATGGCTCTGTGACAGGGGCCGTCTTGCAGGGCCTGACGTCCCGCGATTTGCAGGCGATTGATTTTTATCTGGACACGGCGCTGTTTGCACGCAAGCCGGTTCAGGTGTCGCTGGACGGGCAGGGGGTGCCTGCGGATGTCCATCTGCCCTGTGATCCGCGGTTGCTGCTGGACGGCGACTGGTCACTGGAGGATCATCGCGCGCTGGCGCTTCAGGTGGCGCGCCAGATCATGCGCAGTTTTGACGTGCAAAGCCCTCTGAACACGCCCTTGTTCCATCACGGTCTGGACATGCGCGCCCAAGCCAGCCTGCGCGCCCTGACCGGTTCCGCACCGGTGCATTTACGGCGCGGTTTCACAGCTGGGGATGTGGAGGTCACAACCCGCCAGCAACCCTATTGCCGGTATTTCGCGGTAGAGGAAATTACTCTGCGCCACAAGCGTTTTGACGGTTCCATGAGTCCCCCTGTGGATCGGGCGGTTTTTTTGGCTGCCGATGCGGTGACTATTCTGCCATATGATCCGCTCACCGATCAGGTCTTGTTGGTGGAGCAATTCCGTCCGGCAACCTTTATTCGTGACGATCAGTATCCGTGGGTATTGGAACCTGTCGCCGGTCGCTGTGATGCGGATGAGCCGGTGGAGGAAACTGCGCGGCGTGAAGTCATGGAAGAGGCAGGCCTTCAGGTGCAATCCCTTGAAAAAATCGGCAGCTACTATTCCACACCGGGCTGTGTGACCGAATATATTTTCTCTTTCGTGGGTATTGTTGATTTGGCCAATGCCCAGGCGCAAACCCACGGGCTGGCCAGCGAAGGTGAAAATATCCTCACCCATATTTTGCCGTTTGAACAGGCGATGCAGATGTTCGAGACCGGAGAGGTTGATTGCGGGCCACTGCTTGTGTCGCTGTTGTGGCTGCAATCCAATCGCACAAGGTTGCGAGCGCCGTTTCTGGGTGCTTGAAACCGGCTGCGCAGGCGCGTATCACAGGGTCAACACCTTATTGAATGGATACGCCCATGAGCATTTTTCCGGACCTGCCCCACGCCGTAGGACACACCCCTTTGATCCGCCTGAACAAGGCGTCAGAACTGACCGGCTGTGAAA
>JALWOO010000152.1 GCA_027083485.1 Amylibacter sp.
TTTACACGCGATTTTCGGGGCCTTGCAAAAAGGCCGCCACGACCCCTGGCTGACGCGCGGGGCAATTGACGCGAGCTATGGGCTGATGGCCTTGCCCTTTGCCCTGTTTGCGGTGCCTTGGCCCACGCCCAAGGTCTGGCTGATCCTGTTTAGCACCATGGGAATTCACATCATTTACAAGATGTTACAGGCGATGAGCTTTTCCCGTGGGGCCTATACGGTGGTTTATCCGGTGGTGCGGGGCATGGGGCCGCTGGCAACGGTGGTGATTGCCGGTGCGGTGTTTTCCGAACATTTTGCCCCGATGCAGTGGCTTGGCGTGGTCTTGCTGACCGGCGCGATTTTTGCGCTGGCGGGGGTGAACCTGCGCGCGGAAACTGTGGACAAGCGGCGGCTGGTTTCGGCGCTGATGCTGGCGGTGGTGACCGGCTGCTTTGTGGCGCTTTACACCACCTATGATGCTTTTGGCATCCGCAGCGCGCCTAACCCGTTCAGTTTTCTGATGTGGTTTTTCGCCTTTGACGGCTTTCTTTTCCCGTGGATTGCCGTGTTTCGCTATCGGCGTATGGAAAACCCGCCCGATCTGCTGCCGCTACTGCAACGCGGGTTCATTGGCGGCTTGATTGCACTGGCCAGTTTCGGGGCGATCATTATGGCCACGCGGCTCGACAAAGTCGGCGAGGCCGCCGTGCTGCGCGAGACCTCCACCGTGTTTGCCGCCCTGATCGGCTGGCTGTTTCTCAAGGAAAAGGTAGGACCATTGCGCGCGGCTCTCATGGCTGTGATTGCCGGCGGTGCGGTTTTGGTGGAATTCGGTGGTTAAAATTGATAAGGCACGCCCATGACTGATAAAAAAATATCCCCGATCCTGAAACTGGTGCTGGAAATTGGTCCGGTAATCCTGTTTTTCGTGACCTATACCAAAATCAAGGACCGGCAGTTTGATCTGTTCGGCCAAAGCTATGAAGGGTTCATTATTGCCACAGCGGCGTTTATTCCGATCCTGCTGATTTCCACCGGCCTTGTCTGGTATCTGACGGGCAAGCTGTCGAAAATGCAGCTGATGACGGCTGTTCTGGTGGTGGTTTTCGGCGGCATGTCGATCTGGTTCAATGACGACCGGTTTTTCAAGATGAAACCGACGATCATTTATCTGCTGTTTGGCGGGGTTCTTGGCTTTGGGGTGATGCGTGGCAAATCCTATTTGCGTGCGGTGATGGAAGAAATGATGCCCCTGCAACAAGAAGGCTGGATGAAGCTGACCAAGCGTTTGGCCCTGTTTTTTCTGGCCCTTGCAATCACCAACGAGGTCGTCTGGCGCACCATGTCAACCGACGCATGGGTGAATTTCAAAACCTTCGGCCTGAGCGCTGCGGTGTTTGTGTTCTTCATGGCGCAGGGCCGCTTGTTTTCGAAATACAGCGTCGAGGAAGAAAGTTGAATTTTTTTGCTCTGGCGGTCATCAAACCGATTGACGCCATTTCGCAGAACGCTATACACAGCCTTGCGTTGCCCGAGTGGCGGAATTGGTAGACGCAGGGGATTCAAAATCCCCCGCCGCAAGGCTTGCCGGTTCGAGTCCGGCCTCGGGTACCAATCCATTTTCTGATAAAACCAGAGACTTCCAGCCTTGTATGTTACGGCTGGAAGTGGTTGGCTTCTTTTGACGATTGCCCGCTTCGCCACATTCCACAGGAAAGAAACCGCCATGCTTAAAAAACTGATCTTTGTGTTGATTGCCGGAGGTTTTGGCGGCTTGACCAGCGGGATTCTGGTCTGGTTTCTGGGAAGCACGGGGATCACGCCGCTTTTGGGGTTCAACATGGTGCCGGATTTCAGCATCGGCTGGATTTCGCGCCGCGTTCTGGCCAGCGTGGCATGGGGGCTGATTTTCCTGATCCCGATCTTTCGCTATGCCCCCTTGACCAAGGGCGCTGTGCTGGGAATTCTACCGTGGTTATCCAGCATCCTCTGGGTGTTGCCACGGGTAAAGGATGCTGGATTTCTGGGCATGGACCTTGGAATCGGCACCCCGATCTGGACCCTGTTTTTCGGGGTGTTTTGGGGCATGTCCGGCATGTGGCTGTTGGCGAAGCTTCGGCAGACACCCTAAAATCTACGCCCTAAAACGCAGAGAAATATTCCCTTTGTTCCCAATCGGATACCACGCTTAAAAACCGTTGCCATTCGGCGTGCTTGATGTGGGACAGGTAAGTTACGAATTCTTTGCCCAAGGCCTGCTGATAAAACCGGCTGCTTTCGAATTCATGCAGCGCCTCGATAAAGGATGCGGGCAAAAGCGGTGCGTCGCTGGCATAGGGGTTTTCCACGGGGGCAGGGGCGGACAGGTGGTTTTCGATCCCGTCCAGACCGGCCAGAACCTGCGAGGCGAGATACAGATAGGGATTGGCCGCCGGTTCTCCAATGCGGTTTTCCACCCGTGAGGCGGGATCACCGGCGCGCGCCAGCACCCGCAGCATGGCCCCGCGGTTGTCAAAACCCCACTGGATGCGATCCGGTGCCAGTGAAAACGGCTGATAGCGTTTATAGCCGTTGATGGTCGGGGTGGACAAAAGGCAACTGGCGGCGGCATGTTTCAGCAGGCCGGCGATCCAGTGCTCGCCCATCGGGGACAGTTTTTCCCCTTGCGCCGGCATAAACAGGTTGTTGCCTGCCTGATCCACCAATGACTGATGCAAATGCCAGCCGCTGCCCATGGCGTTTTTGAATTGCGGGCGGCACATGAATGTAGCGTGCAACCCCTGACGGGCGCAGGTCTGTTTGACCATATTGCGAAACAGGATCATGTTGTCGGCTGAGGTAATACCGCTGCACGGCTCGAATGTCACTTCAAACTGGCTCGGGCCGAATTCGCTTTCCATGGTGCGGATCGGCAGGCCGAGCGCCAGCGCATTGTCGCGAATTTGGTCCATGATCGGGGCCATGGTATCAATGCGGCTTTCGGTCAGATACTGGTATCCGTGGCTGATCAGGCGGGTTTCGGGCGGCGTTTGTGGCCAATCCGCGTCTGCGTGGGTCAGGGAGGGGGTGTCCACTTGTAACACGTGGAATTCCACCTCCAGACCGGTAACAAACCGCAAGCCCTGTTGTTCCAGTCGCGCCAGTGCCTTTTGCAGAATGGCGCGGGTGGAAAAGGCGATCTCGCGCCCGTCCGTATGCAGGATATCGGACAGGATCCAGCCGGTATCCGGTGCCCATGGCAGAATTTTATAGGTGCTGGCGTCCGGCATCATCAGGAAATCCGAAGCCCCCGTCATCACCCCCGTGCCAAAGCCCGCGTCAGCGTCCCAGACCGGAAAAACCGTGCGATGGGAGGTATCCTTGAGCAGCAGGGTCGAGGTCATCGACACGCCGTTTTTCAGGGCGGATTTTAGCCCGCTGGCCATGATGGTCTTGCCGCGCGTAATGCCGTGTTGATCGACAAAGACAACGCGCACGGATTTCACGCCGCTTTTGGCGACCTCTGCCAGCAAGGATTCCTGTGCCGGTGTCATGATAGCCCTGCGTCCCAGGGGCAGGTTTTGCGCCGTGCCAGATCGGCGTTGGTCCATGATTCCTGCCAATCATCGCTCGGGGCGATGGTGTCGATGGAGACGGGGCCTTTTACGGCCTCCGGGCTCACGCCCATCGGGATTTTGTCCAACGCGCCCTCGGCCACGGCAGCAATGGCGGCACGCAATTTGCGCCGGTAGGCGATGATCGCCACGTCGGTTTTGCCCAGATGTTCCTGTGTGCGGTCCTGAATGGCCCCCATGGATTCACAGGCCCATTGGTCATGCACGTTGATGTCCAGCCCCATGCCGGTATAGGTCAGGGCCTCTTGTTCGTCCGGATTATAGCCGTAATCATTGCTGGCATTTTTCAGCGGGGCATAGTCGGGCAGACGGTGTTCTTTCAGGCGCTGGTCGCGCATTTTTTCCTTGTCCACCGGATCGGCAAAGCTGGTGAAAACCGCGTACCAATAGCAGTTTTCGTCATCAATCGGCACGTGCCACTGGGTGATGGTCATCTGGCTGGAAATCGGAATGGTGATGGCGCAGGGAAACACCTGATTGGTGACGCGCACATGGGTATGGCCGTTGTCCAGAGCACGCAGCGCAATCAGGCGCAGGCCGAAATCGGTGTCTTCTACCTGAATGTCCGGCCTTGGAAATTCGCGCAAAATGCGGGTCATGGGGATGTCGGTGCCCGGTGCCGCATCGCGGAATTGTTTGCCATAGCTGTCTTTGGGGTCTTCATCCTGCAAAAACCGGTGCAGAAAAGACGCATGGGCCGGATCAATGCCGACCTCCAGCGCTTGCAGCCAGTTGCATTGCCACAGGCCTTTGAAAGCGAAAACATGGCTGTCAGGCGCGTTGAAACAATCAAGCTTTGGTAGGGCAGGCGGTTCCCCCTGACCCATAAAGGCCCAGATAATGCCCGACTTTTCCACCACCGGATAGGCGGGGGTTTTGATGTGTTCGTGCATGCGGGAACCCTCCGGTTCCGCCGGTTGTTCCACACATTGGCCGCTTACGTCGAAATGCCAGCCGTGAAACGGGCAGCGCAGGCCGTTGTCTTCGAGCCGCCCCTTGCACATGTCGGCACCGCGATGCGGACAGTGGCGCCCGATCAGGCCGAGCGCGCCGCTTTCATCGCGAAACAGCACCAGCTTTTCGCCCAGCAGAGTTACCGGCACCACAGGCCGCTTGCCCGCCAGCTCATCGGACAGCGCCGCCGGCAGCCAGTATTGACGCAACAACCGCCCCGCCGGTTGATCCGCGCCAACCCGTGTGATTTCGTCGTTTTTTTCCTGACTCATCATGGTGTTATCCTCCCCTAAACGCCCAGATACCGGTGCAGTGCCTCCCGATCCGCGCGTAGTTCATCCGATGTTCCCGACCAGACGACCTTGCCCCGTTCAATGATAAAATTCTTGTCCGCCAGCCGCAGCAAATCCTTGAGGTTCTTGTCCACCACCAGAATCGACGTGCCGGTTTGCCGGATCAACGCCAGCGCATCCCAGATTTTCTGCCGCACCAGCGGGGCCAGCCCCTCGGTGGCTTCATCCAGAATCAGCAGCTTGGGATTGGTCATCAGCGCGCGGCCAATGGCCAGCATTTGCTGTTCGCCGCCCGACAGCAGGTTCCCCATGAAATAACGCCGCCCCTCAAGGCTTGGAAACATCTCCATGACCTTGTCGATGGTCCAGGGGTTTGCCAGCTTCAGATGGTTGGACGCCGTGGCAATCAGGTTTTCCTCAAGCGTCAGGTTCGGGAATATCTGCCGCCCCTCGGGCACCAGCCCCAGCCCGAGGTTGGCAGTCTTAAAGGAGGCTTGCCCCACCAGTTCCACCCCGTCAAAGGTGATCGAGCCGCCGCTTGCCGGAACAATCCCCATCACCGAATTGATGGTGGTGGTTTTGCCCATGCCGTTGCGCCCGAGCAGGGTTGCGACCTCGCCGGTGCCGATTTGCAAATCCACCCCGAACAGGGCCTGCGAGGGGCCGTAATGGGTGGTGAGGTTGGAAATCTGCAGCATCACTCTTCTCCCAGATAGGCATGGCGCACATCGCGGTTTTTGCGGATTTCATCGGGGGTGCCGGTGGCGATGATACGCCCGTAAACCAGCACCGAAATCCGGTCCGCCAGCGCGAAAACCGCGTCCATATCATGTTCAATCAGCAGGATCGTGCGGCTGCCCTTCAGCTCCAGCAGGAAATCGGTGAGCAGGCGGCTCTCCTCCGGTCCCAGTCCGGCCATGGGTTCATCCAGCAGCATCAATTCGGCCTCTGACGCCAGCGCAATCGCGATTTCCATTTGCCGGTGTTCCCCGTGTGACAGGGCCGAGGCCGGTTCATCCGCCCGTTTGCGCAGGCCCAGCTTGCGTACATAGGTCATGGCCTCGTCGCGAATATCGGCAATTTTGCGGGCCGGTTTGACAAAGCGGAACGAACTGCCCTTGCGCGCCTGCACGGCCAGCGCCACATTGTCCAGCACGCTCATTTCCATCACCAGAGAGGTAATCTGGAACGATCGCGTAATCCCCATGCGCGCGCGCCTGTAGGCGGGAGCGTTGGTGATGTCCATACCGCCCAGCGTGATGGCACCTTCATCGGGCATCAAGGCCCCGCTGAGCTGTGAAATCAACGTGGTTTTACCGGCACCATTGGGGCCGATTATGGCGTGCAACTCGCCTTTCATCACGTTCAGGAACACGTCATCCGTGGCCACAACCCCGCCAAAGGATTTGCGCAGGGCGGCGACTTGTAACAGGGGAAGGGTGGTCATTGCTTATCCCCCTTGCCCTTGAGCAGGCCCATCAGCCCGCCGCGTGTAAACAGCACCACCCCGATCAGCATCAACCCGAAAGGTAAATGCCAGTAGCTGGTGAAAGACGAGAGGATTTCCTCAAGCAGAATAAAGATACTGGCCCCCAGAACCGGCCCGAACATGGTGGAAACCCCGCCAAGGATCACCATGAACATCAATTCGCCCGAGCGCGTCCAATGCATCATGTCCGGTGAAATAAAGGTGGTGAAATTGCCCAGCAGAAAACCGGCATAGCCACAGATCGCACCGGCAATCACATAGGCGGTCAGGCGATACACATAGGGGTTATAGCCCAGCGTCACCATGCGTTCGGCGTTGCCTTTGGACCCTTGCAACACCATGCCGAAGCGCGAATTCACGATCATCCGCACCAGCAGCATCACCAGCACCAGCGACACATAGGACAGCCCGTAAAGCTGCATAGGTTCATCAAGGTTCAGCAACGGCAGTTCGGAACGCAGATCAATGGTCAGCCCGTCATCGCCGTTGTAAACCTCGAGCGACTGAAACAGGAAAAACGCCATTTGCCCGAAAGCCATGGTGATCATGATAAAATAGACGCCCTTGGTGCGCAGGCTGATGGCACCGGTAATCAGGGCAAACAGCGCGCTGATTCCGATGGCCAGCGCCAGATGCAACAGGCCGTTGGAGCTGGCAATCAGATCAAAGCCGCCCCACATGGAATGATAGGCCGGTATGCCCACCGCATAGGCCCCAAGCCCGATAAACGCCGCATGGCCAAAGCTGACCAGCCCGCCAAAGCCGAGGATCAGGTTCAGGCTGACGGCGGCAATCGCAAGGATCACCAGACGGGTTGCAAGGTCCATGTAAAAGGCCTGCCCGTTCAGCAACAACAGCGGAGGCAAAATCGCCAGCGCGCCCATGCCGATCAGGGTCAGCCAGCCGGTTTTGGTCATCTTCATCATCAGCGCACCTTGGGCGGGAACAAGCCTTGCGGTTTCACCGCCAGAATTGCCGCCATTAGAATATAAATCATCATTGCCGATACCGCCGGTGCCGCTGTTTCTGCCGCATCCCGGCTCATGAACAGGGCAAAGGCCGAATCCAGAAACGAGCGCCCCATTGTGTCGATTACCCCGACCAGCAAGGCTGCGATAAACGCGCCTTTCATGGAGCCGATCCCGCCGATGATAATCACTACAAAGGCGGTAATAATGATCTGCCCGCCCATGCCGATACTGGCGGTGGTAATCGGCGCAATCAACATGCCCGCCAGCCCGGCCAGCATCGCGCCAAGGGCAAACACCAGCGCAAACAGGGTCTGGATATCGACGCCAAGGGCGGCAACC
>JALWOO010000153.1 GCA_027083485.1 Amylibacter sp.
GTTTGGCGAAACAATGGCAAATTTGGCCCATACGGCAAGTGGTGAAGTCCGCTCAACGCTTGAGGCCTTCCTTGAGACCGATGACCGATTCATGCGAGCCAGGAGTACGTTTGAGGCCGCAGGTGGCGAATTGATCCACAAGATGATCTCGCTACCGTCATGGAAGCGATTGAAATCCTGATCGCGCAGCGCGCCAAAATTTCAGATTGGACGCGCTGGATGGAAACCAAAACGCAAGCCAATGCTGCGGGCTTGGGGCCTTTGGTTGAGGCATTGGAAGGCAACCAGTTCCATACGGACACGGAACCGGCGTTTCGCTGTGCCTATGCCCGGTGGTGGTTGCCCCTCGCACTGGACGCGACCGACATTCTTCGCCGTTTCGCTCATTGGGACCACGAAGATTTAATCCAAACCTTCCGGGAGCTTGATGAAAAGGCTGCCGAACTTGCGCCAGCCGAGGTCATGCGAAGAATCCAACATGGCCTGCCCGCGCGTGATGGTGTTCCGCGCAAATCCGAGCTAGGAACGCTGCGCCATCAGTTGGGACTCCAGCGACCATCCATGCCGATCCGGAGCCTTCTAGCCAGCATGCCGGAAACCTTTTCCAAGCTAGCACCGTGTGTATTAATGTCCCCCCTGTCCATAGCCCAATATTTGCCCACCGGACAGGCAACATTCGATGTTGTCATCTTCGACGAAGCCTCGCAGATCACTACATGGGACGCGATAGGGGCTATTGCGCGTGGTCGCCAGACAATCATCGTCGGCGATCCGAAACAACTGCCGCCAACAAATTTCTTCGGTCGTGCTGATGATGGAGATGATGATCTGCCCGAAATCGAGCGCGACATGCCCTCTATCCTTGACGAGGTGTGTGCTGCGGGAATTCCGACTATTCGGCTGGACTGGCATTACCGCAGCCGCGACGAGGCATTGATCGCGTTTTCCAATCATTTCTACTATGGCGGCGGGCTTGTAACTTTCCCGGCACCGGTAGCAGGATCGGAGGCGCTGCGCCTGCACAAGGTCGACGGCATCTATGCCCGTGGTGGCGGGCGCACAAACCAAAAAGAGGCCAGAGCGATCGTTGCCATGATCCGGCGACGTCTTAACGCATGGCTGGAATGGCCTGAAGACAAACGGCAGACCCTGGGCGTCATCACCTTCAATATCCAACAGCAATCCTTGATACTTGACCTTCTTGACGAAATGCGACGGGACGACCCCCAGCTGGAGTGGTTCTTCAGCGAGGATCGGGAGGAACCGGTAATCGTCAAGAACCTTGAAAACATTCAAGGCGACGAACGGGACGTCATGCTGTTTTCAATCACTTTCGGACCTGACGTAGCCGGGAAACTGGCGATGAACTTTGGTGCGCTCAATAGTATCGGCGGGGAAAAACGCCTCAATGTCGCCATTACACGCTCCAGACAGGAACTACATATTTTTTCGTCGATAATGGCCGACAAAATCGACCTTTCCCGCACCCGGGCAACAGGGGTTCGAGATTTGAAAGCCTTCCTTGATTATGCGGAACGCGGAGCCGTGGCGCTGCCTGCGCGTGAAGAGGGCTCTTTGGGTCCCGCCGAAAATCCATTCGAGGACTCCGTCGCGGAAGCGTTTCATGCAAAAGGATGGGAGGTGCGCACTCAAATTGGTGTGTCGGGTTATCGAATAGATCTTGGCATTGTGAACCCGGACCGGGCCGGCGCGTTCCTCGCGGGAATTGAATGTGATGGAGCGCAATACCATTCGTCCGCAACAGCACGCGACCGAGACAAAATCCGTCAGGCCGTGCTTGAGGGACTCGGGTGGAACATCCTTCGGATTTGGTCAACCGACTGGTTTCGCAATCCCAAAACTGTTACCGACCGCCTGCATGAAGAGCTTGAAAGCCTTCTGAAACAGGATCGCGCCGAGCGGGAAGCTTTGGCAGAGGAACAACATGTAGCGGAGACATCTTCTAAAGAGGCGTTGCTGCTACTGACCCGAGAAGACGATAACGACCCTACAGATCAGAAGCCTTCACCACTCCAATTGTCTCCTCCTCCCAAAGCCGCTGACACACCACAGCAGTCACTTTTCGCCGAGGCTGGAAATCCATCTACATTAAAACCCGAAAGTGTAGTTCCAACTCAAAACCTTGACCCGGACCGTTTCTTCGAGGCCGAATACACGCCCGTTTTACAAGCGCTGATCAAGGAAATAGTATCGACAGATGGACCGCTTCCAGTATCGCGCCTAGCCCGATCAGTCGCTCACAAACATGGTTGGCAGCGAACCGGGCGCCGCATTGCCGGGCGCGTAAATGGATGTTTGGACCAGATAACCTGCATTGATGAGTTTGGTGTGCCCTTTGCTTGGTCGAACGATACCTATCGTGACCGCGTTCCATATCGCGGGTTGGGCTCCCGGAACATCCGAGATGTGTCGCGTACAGAAATTGCATGGGCAATTGATGAAGAGAAAAGCCTGATATTTCGGGCTGACGATCCCGTGCTGGAATTGGCACGATATCTCGGTATTGCACGTCTAAGCAAAGACGCCCGCGATTATCTCGAAAGCTGCATCACTTGGAGAAAGGAGACCGCCTCCTGACCACCACGGATGAAAGCCGTATTCGCGGTATCGAAATAGAATGGAGCCTTAAATTCCAGCCATTCGGAAGCACGTAAGTAGTTCGCCCCCAGACCCGACCGCCCAGTGTGCAAAAAATCGAACCTTGGAAAAGGATCATTCCATATAATTGTTTTTTATCAGCACCTTACAAAACTAAACCAAAACCCCTTTAGTCAACAGCTTTGGAGAATCTCGGGGGTCAGAGAACCATTTCCACTTAAACTGCCAGAGAGGCACTCAACAGCCCGTCGGCTGTAACCTTTGAAAACAACAAGAAAGTTCGGCCATGGACACAAACAGAGAACAGGTTTTCGGGGGATAGTGGCGGAGAGACAGGGATTCGAACCCTGGAGACGGTCACCCGCCTACACACTTTCCAGGCGTGCGCCTTCGACCACTCGGCCACCTCTCCACTGGAACCGCTCTATACACAAGGTTTTAGGAAAAGATCAATAGCTTGTTTGAGGAAATCTAGGTTTTTTCCGATATTTAGGTTCCATAGAGCGCATTGATTTCTGTTTCGTAAAACTCGTAGATTTTATTGCGCCGGACTTTGAGCGTGGCGGTGACTTCGCCGTCATCGTGGTCCAGCTCTTTGGGCAGCAGGTACACCTTTTTGATTTGTTCGACCCGCGCCAGTTTGGCGTTGCCTTTGGCGATCTCGGCATCAATCATTTCGGCCACTTGTTCATTTTCCGCCAGCGACCGATAGGTGGTATAGGACACCCCGTTTTGCTCTGCCCAGATGCGCATGGTGTCCAGATCCAGCTGCACCAACGCGGTGACATAGGGGCGGCGATCCGCGATCACGATGCATTCCTTGATAAAGGGGCTGGATTTCATGGTGTTTTCAATCAATGACGGGGTCAGGTTTTTACCGGCGGCATTGATCATGATATCTTTTTTGCGGTCCACAATCGAAATTGATCCGTCAGGCTCCGCGCGTGCCACATCGCCTGTCAGCAGCCAGCCATCGACCAGTGTTTCTGCAGATGCCTTGGGATTTTTGTAATAGCCCTTGAACACGATATCGCCTTTGACCAGCAATTCCCCGTCTTCGGCGATCCGGTACTGGATGCCCTGGCTGAATATGCCCACACGTCCATCGCAATCCCCGAAATCGGGCTGCACAGAGCCAACACCCGTGGTTTCGCTCATGCCCCAGACCTCGCGGATATTCAGGCCCAGACCGCGTAGGAAATGCAGCAGGTCTTCGGCGATGGGGGCGGCGGCAGAGAGGGCAACGCGGGTGCGGTTCAGGCCCAGATAGGCCAGTATATGGCGATAGATCAGCAGCGACCAGAAACCATGCGCAAGTTTGTCTTTCAGGGTCCAGTCACAGGGCCGTTTGGCCCCGCGCGGCTGGGCAGAATTCAGCGCCATCATGGTCAGGGCGCGGCGGATTTTACCTGTGGTGGCGGTTTGCACCATGATGCCCGATTGCATCCGTTCCCAGATGCGCGGCACGCCAAAGAAAATCTGGGGGGCGACTTCGCGCAGGTCCATTTGCACGGTGCGCAGGCTCTCGCCGAAATTCATGGTGAACTGGCCTGTCAGGGCATTGATGACGGTGACGTTCTGTTCGGCAATATGGCAGAGCGGCAAATAGCTCAGGACGTTGGTGCCGGGTTTGAAGCCGACGAAATTCTGGATGGTGTAGCAGGCCGCTGCCCACAGGTTGTTGTGGGTGATTTCGGCGGCTTTGGGCAGGCCGGTGGAACCGGATGTAAACACCATCAGGCCTGTGTTGTCCGGTTGGATCGCTTTCAGGCGGGAATCGATGTCCCCTGACAAGGCGCTCAGCGCGGCTCGACCGTTGCGTACCAGTTGCGCAAAGGAAATCAGGTTATAAGCCTCGCAGCCCTGCGTGCCCTTTGGGTCAAATATAATCAATTGCTGCATCAGGGGGATGCGCCCCTCGAGTTCCAGAATTTTATCGAGCTGTTCCTGATCCTCGACAAACAGGATCGTGGTGTCCGAAGCATTGATCAGATGATCTATTTCAGGGGCTGGGCTGGTGGGGTACATACCCACGACCACGCCGCCTGCGGCCATGGCTGCCAGCTGTGCCTGTACCCATTCCTGCCGGTTTTCCGACAGAATGCCGATGTGGTCGCCGGCTTTCATACCCAGATCCATCAGGCCGGCCGCAACGGCACGGGTCAATTCGGCTAATCCCTGCCATGTGGTTTCCTGCCAGATGCCGAAATCCTTTTGCCGCATGGCGACGCCGTCCGGATGGCTGGCAGCATGATCCATGACCAGCTGTGGCAAAGAGCGAAAGCCCTTGGCGGGGAATTGGGTGATGTCGTATTCAGCCATTTGTTAATCCTAGCTCAGCCACCGCTTGCGCCGCTTGTAGTGTTTCACATCCCGAAAAGACTGACGCGCGCTGCTGTCATCCTCTGACATGCCCAGATAAAACGACTGGATATCCTTGTCGGATTTCAGGGTCGCAGCACTGCCCTCCATCACTACGGAACCGTTTTCCATGATATAGCCGTAATCCGCCAGATTGAGGGCCAGCGTCGCATTTTGCTCCACCAGCAGGATAGTCATACCCTCCTCTTCGTTCAGCCGTTTCACGGTGGCGAAAATATCGGCGACCACCTGCGGGGCCAGCCCGAGAGAGGGTTCATCCATCAGGATCATTTTGGGGCGCGCCATCATTGCGCGGCCAACTGCCAGCATTTGCTGTTCGCCGCCGGACAGATAGCCAGCGATCTGGTTTCGTCGTTCCTTGAGGCGGGGAAAAAATTCATATATCCGGTCATAATCCGGTTTGTCGCTGCGCCCCTTCAGGGCATAGGTGGCAGCGGTCAGATTATCCTCGACGCTCATTTCCGCAAAAATCCTGCGGCCTTCGCGCACATGGAACAGGCCGTTTTTCACCAGCGCATCCGGCTCTATTCCCTTGATCGGTTTGCCGTCAAACAGAATGCGGCCTTCGCCCACATGACCGTTTTCCAGCGCCAGCAGGTTTGAAACCGCCTTGAGCGTTGTGGTTTTGCCAGCGCCGTTTGACCCCAGCAAAGCCACGATTTTTCCTTTGGGCACGTTCAGAGACAGCCCGCGGAGCGCCTGCACCGTGTGGTGATAGGTTACTTCTATGTTTTCTATCGACAGCATAGGCGCTCCGGTTTCTTAGGTTGTGAGCCAGTCAGATGTTGGCGTGAACAATTTGCTTTCGGCGGAATAGGTATAGACTCGGCCAACGCCCATTTTGTTGTTGTTCATGGAAACCTTGGGGCCAAAGAAACCGCCGGAATCCCAATCCTTGATATTGGCCACGGCCTCGGCCAGATTATCGGCGGTCAGGGGCTTGTCGGCCTCTACTGTGGCGCGCATGGCATCCAGTGCGATTTCAATGGAACACAGCCCTTCCAGCGCCCATGTGGGCAGGTAGTTTTCAAGCGGTGTACCGGCAAAGGCCTTTTTGGCAAAAGCGGCATAGGCCTGATAACGGGGCGCGTCCTCGTTGTCATAGAAATACCGGTACGGCATCACGCCGGAATAGCCGTCAAGGAAGGGGCCTGCCTGCGCGGTCACCTTGTCCGCGATCAGTTTTTCCATACCCCAGAAGGTGCCCATGAATTTGGTCGGCAGGCCGAATTGTTTTGCCCCGCCGATCAGCTGAGGCCAGACGCTGGAAACATACCCCTGCATGATGCAGTATTCCGCGCCCGATTGCGCCAGCTTGGTCACGTGGGTCGGGATATCGGCACCCTGTGGTTTGGTGGCTTCTTCCAGCACCACCTTGATGCCCAGCTCCTCGGCACGCTTGCGGCCATGTTCCAGCGGATCGCGGCCAAATTCGGTGTTGGAATAGATAAAGGCAACGGTGGTGCCGCCTTCGGCCTTGATGTTTTGCAACAGGATGTCGAACTGGTCCTGATAGGACGGGCCGGACAGATATTGATAGGGGTTCTGTGCTGGATTGGCCAATTCGGAGGCAAAAGACGTGGACCCCATCAGCGTGGCATTATCGCCTTTCAGTTCCGGTGCAACCAGCTTCATAAAGCCGGTGGAATCGCCGAAATAATATACGAGGTTTTCTTCGGTCGCCAATGAGCGTTGATAGTTGGCCAGCGCGTTTTGCGGTACGTAACCGGAATCATCTACTGTGGTGCGGATCGGCACGCCGCCAATACCGCCGTTGGCGTTGGTGATGACTTCGATCATTTTAAAGATCGGGGCAACCAATTGCCCTGCCGTGGCAAACGGCCCGGTCATGGGCAGTGACGCGGCGATCACGTAATCTTTGGGGGCAGCCTTCAGCAGGGCAGGGGTGCCCAGAACCGAAACGGCAGCGGCAGAGCTTGCCAGCATGGTACGTCTATTCATTTTCATAGTGTCTTCTCCCTTGTTGTCGGCCTTTGCGGCCCTTAATTAGCGTGCAAAGGGCCAGCGGTTCATCGCCCGCAAAATGCGGTCGGTGATGGCCACAAGCCCCAGCGGTTCAAATATCAGAAAAGCGATGATCAACAGGCCAAAGGCGATTTCCTGCAAAGGCGCGCGATATTTGCCCATGGACACATCGCCCCCCGTCAGTCCGCCAAATCCCAGTTTGATCAATTCCGGCACCAGCAGGATGATGATCACCCCGAACACCGGCCCCATGGTGCGCCCCATGCCCCCCACAATCAGCGCCGCTACCAGTTGCAGCGACAGCGTCAGTTCAAATTGTTCCGGCAGGATGCGCGCAAAGAAAAACGCCCAGAGCGCGCCCGCCGCACCGCAGTAACCGGCGGAAATGGCAAAGCTGAGCAATTTATAGCGCAGCAGCGAAATGCCCATGATCTCGGCCGAATAATCCCGGTCGCGAATGGCGATAAAGGCGCGGCCGATGCGGGTACGCAGCAGGTTTTGCACAAATAACAGCATCAGTACGGCCATGGTGGTAATCATGGCGTACATCTCGCGTTTGGTGTCCAGCTCCCAGCCAAACAGGTTTGGCGTCGGGGTGTCGGTGCCAACCATACCGC
>JALWOO010000154.1 GCA_027083485.1 Amylibacter sp.
AATTTTCCCATGTATACCTAATTACACGATGAGGCGGGACAGTATAAGGGCATCAAGACCCAAAGAACCCAAAGGCAGGTTTCGTGCAGGCGGCCCACTTCATCCATCAAGATCCGACCTGCGGCGTTAGCAGATCTCCCCCCCAAGGAGCACGCCCGACAATCGGACACCCCAAATCGGGGACGAGGGCGGCGGATCAAGCAGTGGCAGCAGCTTGATCCGCCGTTACCATTTCAGGGGGTAGCACATCCCCGAGCAAAAGAGAAGGAGTCACCCGGCGTGGCCAAACGATTTAGAGGCGAGGTCGACAATAAAGTCGACGCTAAGGGGCGTGTTTCCGTCCCTGCCTCCTTTCGTCGTGTGCTGGAAGAGGGTGACGAGGGTTGGTCCGAAGGGAAAAACCCGAATGTTATTCTGGTTTACGGGGGCAAAACCCGCAAATTCATCGAAGGCTATACCCTGAACAAGATGGAAGAGGTCGAGGATCTGATCGAGACCTTGCCCATCGGCACCAAGAAACGCCGGATTCTGGAACAGAGCATTTCCGCCCGTTCCGTACAGGTTCAGGTCGATGAAACCGGACGGCTGGTTTTATCCGCTAAATTGCGCGAGAAATTCGGCATTACCAACAAGGCCGTGTTTGTCGGTGTCGGGGCCACGTTCCAGATTTGGGAACCGGAAGCCTATGAAGCGCATCTGGAGAAAGTCGAAAGCTGGATCGAGGATGGCGGCGATGAATATGACGCAGATGATTTCGACCCATTGACCTTGCTCAGCCAGATACCGGCGCAATCCGCACCACCTTCCCGAACGCCGGAGTAAGAGGCGACATGAGCACAGCCCCCCATATTCCGGTTTTGCTTACCCCGATCCTTGCGGCTGTTTCTCCGGTAACGGGGCGTTGGCTTGACGGGACATTCGGGGCCGGCGGCTACACGCGTGCGTTTCTGGATGCGGGCGCGGATCAGGTGATTGCGGTTGACCGCGATCCCGAGGTTTTCGAGCGCGCCGCAAGCTGGGCCGATACCTATGGGGAGCGTCTGAAACTGGTGCAGGGCGAATTCGGTAATCTGGATCAGCTGGCCGATGGTCCGCTGGACGGGGTTGTGCTGGATATTGGCGTTTCCTCCATGCAGATCGACCAGGCAGAGCGCGGTTTTTCCTTTATGCAGGATGGGCCGCTGGATATGCGCATGGCGCAAAGCGGCACCACGGCGGCGGATGTGGTGAATACGGCGGATGAAACCGTATTGGCCGACATCCTGTTTCAATTCGGCGAAGAACGCGCCTCGCGCAAGATCGCGCGCGCCATCGTTGCAGCGCGCAAACAATCCCCGATTACCACCACGGCGCAGCTCTGTGCGGTGATCGAGGATGTAATGCCCAAGGGCAAGCCCGGCCAGATCCATCCGGCGACCCGCAGCTTTCAGGCCTTGCGGATTGCGGTAAACGATGAATTGGGCCAGCTGCTCAAGGGACTGATTGCCGCCGAAGCCGCCTTGGCTCCGGGGGGAATTCTGGCGGTGGTGACTTTCCATTCACTGGAAGACCGGATCGTCAAACGCTTCATGGCGCAGCGCAGCGGCGCAGGCCCCAAAGGCAACCGCTATGCCCCCATGCAACAGGAAGAAGCCCCGCGTTTTGACCTGATGGGGCGCAAAGCAATTACAGCAAGTAAAGAGGAACTCCTTGCAAACCCCCGTGCGCGCTCGGCCAAATTAAGGCTGGCACGGCGCACGGATGCCCCCGCCGAACACATAAGCGGGCGCGGATTGGGAATGCCGGGATTTGATATAGGGCGGATTGGATAATGCGGAATTTACTGTACTTACTATGTTGCGGCATGGTG
>JALWOO010000155.1:0-871 GCA_027083485.1 Amylibacter sp.
GTTTGGATTTCACCAATGCCCCGAATGCCTGGACTCCCTTCAAGGCCAAGCTAAACGGCAGCAAATTCACAGCCGGGCGTGATGTCTCGATTGTAACAGTGGACATGCATTTGGTTTCATATGCCACGAAAACAATCATACCCGGCTCCTCCGTTGCAAACACAATGGTCGTCACAGCAGATAACAGAGGCCTACAGGCGGACGGACTCATTCGCCTGACAGGATTCGATTTCTCTATCAAAGTGGCCCGTATTGAAAGCCTTGGCCAAGCCGTGCGAAACCTGGTCGAATTGGGCGTGATCGAACTATTTGGCCGCCATGCACGGGTCCCCTATTGGCAGTGCCTGAACATACGCCCCAGCAACCAGAAACTGGACAACCTCGATGAATTGCGCTTTCTGGCGCTGCCCCGTTCCCAGCGCATCCAGAAGGTTCAGTCCATGTTGGCGGCTCTCGGCTATCAAACGGGGACTGCAACAGATACCCTCGGGCAAAAAACCCGCGCCGCAATCAGCCGCTTTCAAGCCAATGAAAAACTGGTGGCAACGGGAGAACTCAATTATCAGCTCTTTGCATTATTGTCCGAAAAAACCAATGGTTACAGCCGCGATCGTAAACCTGTTCCAGACAAGCCGGCCAGAAACAAATCCCCCGATATTCTGTTAATTCCCGACCGGGCCAACTACCGCAAAGGCGATATATTGAAGCTCGAACTGGACGTGCGGAAAGACGGGTTTGTGCGGTGTTTCCATCAATCAGGTACAGGTCCCATTGTTCAAATACTGCCTTTGAATCCGGACCAATCCATTCGGGCAAGCAGCGGCACCAAGGTTCCCATTCCGGGACAAAACGCACAGTTTGACATTCAATT
>JALWOO010000155.1:881-1847 GCA_027083485.1 Amylibacter sp.
GTATTATGTGTCCTCAGCCCGGACACCCGAATACCTCCCCCGAAAACAGCGGCAAAATCGGTCCTGAAACCCGTGCCCGCACATTCATTTGAGGAGATAACCCGCCATTACCGCCGGATCAAAAAAACCTACTCAACGGCCGAATTCCGCACGCGCGCGCGTCAATGATCCCGAACGCAAGCCGGAAAACACCTCGGAAACAAACGCCGCATCGCCCGCGTTTTCCAACACAGCAACGGCATCCTGTACATCCATCCACACCGCCGTATGGTTTTCTTCTACAGGCTCGCCTATCTTCAAAGCCGGTCGACACAGATAAATATGACAGACTTTATGGGCCCAAAAATCATACTCGGGCATAAAGGTAAATCGCTGATACACCCCCACGCGGCGTTGCGGAATAACGCGATACCCCGTTTCCTCGTACACCTCGCGATGCAAGGCCCGCAAAGGGGTTTCACCGGGATCGATTCCCCCGCCCGGCAGCTGGATTTCATCCCTCTCCAGGCTCTGACAGGTCAGCAACAACTCCCTGCCCAGGGCAATAATTCCATAGGCTCCGGGGCGCGATCTATATTTAACGTCTTTTCGACGTGGTTCACCAAATCGTTTCATACCCTTGGCTTAAACCTTTTTTTATGCGAATGGCAGCAGGGAATCCATTTTCTTTGGACCCCTCTCAAAGGATACACTCATGACCGAGATTGCCAATCAAGACGATCAAGTGCTCCCGTTTCAACTGGACAAAGCCGATGTTCGCGGCCGAATCGCCCGTCTGGACGGTGTGCTGAACCAGATCCTGCAGCAACATGATTATCCCGAAGACGTATCCGCGCAGGTCGCCGAAGCCGCAATCATTACCGCACTGATCGGACAAACCATTGATATCCGGTGGAAACTATCGGTCCAGATCCGTGGTGACGGGCCATTGCGCATTGTCGCCACCGATTATTACGGACCACAAGC
>JALWOO010000156.1 GCA_027083485.1 Amylibacter sp.
TACAAGCGGTGTACGCCAGTTGTTGTTTCCTCGGACACGCCTTTGATTTGGTCACGCATTTTTGTGAACCAGCCCGGAGTTTCCGCCATGCGCTTTTTGATTTGCGCCTGAATACATTCTTCTTCTTCCGATGTCGGCACACCAAATGCCTCGCCGCCTTCAATGCGGGCCCCCAGAAGGATGTAGAGCGTCGCGTCACCACCATCATCAAGGATCAGGTTAGGGCCGTCTTCAAACATGAAGGATTTGTCGAGGTAATCCCAATGCTCTGCCAATGACTGGCCTTTAATTGCAAATACCGGAACACCGGATGCGGCAATCGCTGCCGCTGCGTGATCCTGTGTTGAATAGATGTTGCAAGATGCCCAGCGTACATCGGCACCGAGTGCCGTTAAGGTTTCGATCAGAACCGCTGTCTGGATTGTCATGTGCAGGGAACCGACAATACGCGCACCTTTCAATGGCTTGCTTTCGCCAAATTCCTCGCGCAGGGCCATCAGGCCTGGCATTTCCGTTTCTGCAATATCCAGCTCTTTACGGCCAAATTCGGCCAGCGAGATGTCTTTGACGATATAGTCGGTGGTCATGGCCACGCTCCTGTAAGTTCTATAATTCTGCGTTCAGATAGCATCCGGATGCGAAATGGGCAACATGTCAGTGCAAACAGCAACCGCTATCGGCGCGGGTTGGGTTTTCGCGACTGTTGACGTGGCGTCACCAGCCAGCGCCCGACACGCAACACAAACACCGCAAACCCAAGCGTCCAGAGCGTTGCCGCAAGTTCGATACCCGAATGTCCGGCAATGCCAAAATCAGGGGCAAGACTGCGCAACAGGCTGGCCAGGATAATCAGAAAAAATGCCAGCGTCAGCTCTTTCGGGGCCTCGAGCGCGCGCCCTGTGTGGCCAAGGGTTGCCCGCATCATCACGGCAACCGTTGTACCACCAATGGCCCCGATTCCCAACAGGTGCAAACCCCCGACATAGGTATCCAAACCGGCAAGACCCGCCAATCCCAAAAGCAACAACCCTGCTGGCAAAAAGAAATAGGCAACATGCAACATCAACAGCAGCGGGGAGGGCAGCGTCCGCATACCTTGCCAACGGGAAAGCCGAAACAAATGCAATACGGCCGCGATGGTGAGCAAGAGTCCCACAAGCAATGCGTCTGGCCGGATTATCCACCCAATCAAGGCAATAGCCGCAACCGCAATACTGATTGCATCATAACGGGCAAAGGGGACGGGTAACGGCCCCGGCCCCTGTTTAACCAGCCAGTTACGGGTAAAGCTCGGAATGATCCGCCCTCCGATCAACGTAATCAGGAATATCACCGAGGCAAAGCCAAGCCGGGTGCTATAGGGGGCCTCGCCTGTCAACAATGCCTCGGAATGAAAGGCCACATTGGCAATGAATAGCAATGTCACAGGCAAAAGAACCTTGAGGTTACGCCAGTTTTTGCCAGCCAGAATTTCGCGACTGATCATCAAGACAATCGCCGCCAGAAAGGCCACGTCCAGCACCATGACAATCGGCGCAGAAAAGCCGGTCAACCCGGCTGTTGCCAAACGACCCAGTAACCAGATCAGGGTAAGAACAGCCAGCGGCCACCCGCGCACCGGCATACGGCCTGTCCAGTTTGGCACTGCCGTAAACAGAAAGCCGGCAATCACTGCAGCCGAATACCCAAACAACATTTCGTGAATATGCCAGAGCCGCACCGAAAATGGTGCGGCGAGTGTAACGTGCCCATAATACACCGCCATCCACAAGGGGATCACAAACAGCCCAAACAGGCCCGCCAGCAGGAAAAAGGGCCGAAACCCATAGCTAAAAATGACGGGGCC
>JALWOO010000157.1 GCA_027083485.1 Amylibacter sp.
GCCATGTCATTGTCGGCATCGACGCCAAAGACGGCATGGTGGCGGTGCAGGGCTGGGCCGAATCTTCCGATCAATCGGCCGAGCATCTGGCGCAGAAATTCGAAGATCAGGGCGTTTCCGCCATTGTTTACACCGATATCAGCCGCGATGGCATGATGCAGGGCGTCAATGTCGACGCCACCGCCGCACTGGCCAAGTCGATTTCGGTTCCAGTCATTGCATCGGGTGGCGTCACCAATATCGAAGACATCAAGAACCTGAACAAGGTCAAGCATGCCGGCATAGAAGGCGTCATCATCGGTCGCGCATTGTACGAGCGCAGCATTTCCCTGCCCGAAGCGCAGGCTTACATGGATAGCCACTGATGGGCCTGGCCAAACGCATCATCCCCTGCCTCGACGTCGACAATGGCCGCGTCGTCAAGGGCGTCAAGTTCGTTGAAATCCGCGACGCCGGCGATCCGGTGGAAAACGCGCGACGCTACAACCTCGAAGGCGCGGATGAAATCACCTTTCTCGATATCACTGCCAGCTCCGACAACCGCGACACCATGGTGCATGTGGTCGAAGCGGTCGCCAGCGAAGTGTTTATTCCGCTCACCGTTGGAGGCGGCATCCGCGAAGTGGCCGATGTGCGGCGCATGCTCAACGCCGGTGCGGACAAGGTCGGCATCAATACCGCCGCCGTGTTCAACCCGGATTTCGTCAAGGAAGCGGCCGATCGCTTCGGTTCGCAGTGCATCGTCGTTGCAGTTGACGCCAAGAAAGTCAGCCAGGGCGATGAAGAAGACCGCTGGGAAATCTTCACCCACGGCGGGCGCAAGGGCACCGGCATCAATGCGCTCGAATGGGTGGAAAGAATGGATGAGTATGGCGCGGGCGAAATTCTGCTCACCAGCATGGATCGCGACGGCACCAAGAAAGGCTTCGATAATGATTTGACGCGCCGCGTGTCGGAAGCGGTCAAGATTCCGGTCATCGCCTCCGGCGGCGTCGGCACGCTGCAACACATGGCCGATGGCGTGCTCAAGGGCAAGGCCGACGCAGTGCTGGCGGCCAGCATCTTTCACTTCGGCGAATATCGCATCAGCGAAGTGAAGGAATACATGAAATCGCAAGGCATCGAGGTGCGCGATTGATGGATGCGCTCGATCAGCTCAAGTTCGATGATCGGGGGTTGATCCCGGCCATCGCGCAAGATCACAAAACCGGCGAAGTGCTGATGGTAGCGTGGATGAACCGCGAATCGCTGGCGCTGACGATGCAGAAAAAACAGGCGGTTTACTGGTCGCGCTCGCGCAATCGGCTGTGGGCCAAGGGTGAAGAATCCGGCCATGTGCAAAAGGTTATCGAAATCCGCATCGACTGTGACGCCGATGTGATTTTGCTGCAGGTTGAACAGATTGGCGGCATCGCCTGTCATACCGGGCGCAAGCGTTGTTTTTATCGCGTCTACCAAAACGGAGAATGGGTGACGGATGAAGCCATCATTAAAGATCCGAAAGAAATTTATAAATAGCAGACGCAGCCATGAGTGATGATATACTTGCCCGATTGATGGATGTACTGGAACAGCGCAAACAGGCGGATGCGGATTCATCCTATGTTGCCAGCCTGTACCACAAGGGGCTGGACACGATTTTAAAGAAAATCGGTGAAGAAGCCGCCGAAACCATCATCGCCGGCAAAGGCGGTGATGATGAACAGATCATCTACGAAATGGCGGATCTGTGGTTTCACAGTCTGGTATTGCTGGCGCACAAGGGATTGAGCGCTGAACAGGTTTTACGGGAACTGGATCGTCGCTTTGGCCTGTCCGGGCTGGAAGAAAAGGCGTCAAG
>JALWOO010000158.1 GCA_027083485.1 Amylibacter sp.
GTAATGTATTGTGCAAAGGCGATGCTTCAGGAAGTTTTGTGATTGCGGTCAATGGTGGAACTTCTCCTTATTCTTTTGATTGGGATAATTTACCAGGAACAAATGACCCTCAAAATCAAAATGGAGTACCCGCGGGTGTTTATAATGTTGTAGTGACAGATGCTTCTGGATGTACTGGTAGTTTGTCTGTAACGATAACTGAACCAGCGACAGTCTTAACAGCAAGTTCCATTGGTGCAGATGTGAATTGCAACGGAGAAATGAGTGGGGCTATTGATTTAACGGTTTCTGGAGGAACTCCAAACTATTCGTTCTTATGGTCAAACAACTCAACCACCGAAGATTTAAATGGTCTGTTAGCGGGAATATACTCTGTAATTGTTACCGACAACAATGGTTGTGTTGTTAACGATACTGTAACGATTAATGAACCTCCTGCAATTGTCTTGTCTTCAACTGTTAATGATGCAACTTGTGGTTCAAGTAACGGAAGTATAAATGTTACAGTTTCTGGTGGTCAACCTAACTATCAATACAGTTGGTCAGATGTAACGAATGCTCAACCAGGTGCGGTGCTCAATAACACGACAAATAATTTAACCTCTATTGGAGCTGGTTCGTATCAAATTGTGGTAATTGACAACAATGGATGTAAAGATTCGACGGTGATAGCTGTTTCTAATACGAATGGACCTCAAATCACTTATTCAACTACTGATGTATTGTGCTATGGCTCAGCTACAGGAGCAATTGACATAACAGTATCTGGTACACCTACATTTACGTATAATTGGTCAGGTGCTCTACCTTTTACTGGAGCAACAACTGAGGATATTTCTAATCTTGAAGCGGGGACTTATACCGTAGCTGTTACAGATGGTAATGGTTGTGTTACATCTCAAGCTATCGTGATAAATGGTCCCGCATCACCAATTCAAGACAATGCAGTTGTTAGTAATTTGAATTGCTTTGAAGACGTTTCGGGAGGAATAGATCTAACGATTACAGGAGGTACTCCTTCTTACACTGTTTCTTGGTTAGGAAGCGGAGGGTTTAGCTCATCTTCAGAAGATTTATCTAGTTTGGTTAGTGGGGTGTACAACTTACACATTGTAGATGCTAATGGTTGTATTTATAATAATAGTTATACCGTTTCGCAACCCGATAGTATTCATATTGTTCCTAACATTACTCAGCCAACATGTGGAATGACCGATGGTAGTATTTCGCTAACGGTAACAGGTGGTACTGTAGCCAATAGTTATACATACCAATGGATGAGTGGGGGGAATGTTATCGGAACGGCTAACACCTTATCAAATATAGGTGCAGGGAATTATACAGTAACTGTAACTGATGATAACGGGTGTAGTAACTCGATAATTGTTTCAATTTCTGATTTTAATGCACCACCATTGTCTGTAAATATCACTAATGTTGATTGTTTTGGAAATTCTACAGGAGTGATTGATTTAACCGTAGGAGGTACGAATACCTATACATACGATTGGGATATTGATGGAGTAGGAGATAATGATGATACTGAAGATTTATCTAACCTAACTGTAGGAACGTATAATGTAACTGTAACGGATGTAACAACAACCTGTACTGCCTCAATTTCTGCAACCGTAACCGAACCAGATGAATTACAACATTCAGTAAATGTTTCCAATTTGACGTGTAATGGTGATAATTCTGGTAGTTTAGATTTGTCTGTTCATGGTGGAACAGTACCTTATTTATACGATTGGGATAATGACGGAACAGGAGACAATGACGACACCCAAGATTTATCTGGTCTATCTGCGGGAAATTATACTATTGTAGTAACCGATG
>JALWOO010000159.1 GCA_027083485.1 Amylibacter sp.
GCTGCGGAATTGTCGGGCCTGCCGGTTCCCAAGGCCGAACCGTTTGAAACGGCCGAAATGTCACCAATGGCGCGCAGTTTTTATGCGGAATCCAAGCGGGTTCGCAATGACCGGATCAAGGATGAACTGGGAGTGTCGCTGCGCTTTCCCGACTATAAAACCGGCCTGAAAGCCCTGCTGGATATTTCATAGCCAGAAAAGCAGAAAGGACGGCCTATAGCCATCCCTTCGTACTTTTGATTGATCCGTTGAACGAATCAGCCGGCTTGCAACTTAGTTGCTTGCAGCAATCGCGGCACCGATCAGAACGATCGCCAGGATTGGCAGCAGTGCGCCGGAAGAAGAAGAAGAAGAACCCTGCTCAACAACTTCTACGATCGGAGTGGTTGCTGGCTCCGGGCTACCGGCGAAAGCGGTGGATGCGGAAAGAGAAATGGCTGTTGCCAGTGCGATTTTTTTCATAATTGAACCTCCAAAGTTCTGCTCGTCGTTATAAGGGGAAAGGTAGAGACCCCGCGACGAACACCCAAGACTGTACCTCGTAAAAAGGTTTAAGCAGCAAAATTTGCCCTTGGCAACTACAACATGGCCAAATTTGGGCAAGCTTGGCCGATATGTCGTCAAATAAGCAACACTTGCGTGCCAACCTTACAAAGGTCGAATAATTGCGCAATGTGTTCGTTGTACAGACCTATACAGCCATTGGATGATCTGCGGCCAATCTTGCGCGTATCCTGCGTTCCATGGATCCGGTAATAGCGCCAGGACAGATACATAGCATGGGTTCCAAGCGGATTTTCAGGGCCGGGTGGAATGTATTTCGGCCATTCCGGATTGCGTTTGAGCATCGACGGTGTCGGACGCCAATCAGGCCCTACGCGTTTGCGAACAATTCTGGTGCGGCCCAAACGGGTGAGCTCGGGGGTCTCTGGGACCGACGTCGGGTATAGTTTGTATACGGACTGATCCTCGGACCAGAAATGCAATGCGCGGCTTTCGGTATCGACAAGTATTGCCCCGTTTTTCAGATTTGAAAAATACGGTTGCCAGGTTTTATTGGTAAAACCGGAGATGTTGTGTTTAACCGCGCCTGTTTTCGGGTTTGCAAGGTTTTCGGCCTTTAGCTGTTCAAACAGTGCAGGATCATTGGTTTGTTGTGCAAAAACGGCGCGCCCGAGAAACGGCGTTGCCAGTAAGCTGCCAACAACCGCGCGACGCGACGGGTTCTTTGGTGATGAATTGGCCATTACATGCCCCTTGTTGAATTCTGTTCAGAAAATAATAGGGTTTTGGGGGCGTTTCAAATCAAACTCTCGCGAGCGGGCATTTTTTTGCGCATAAGAGGTTTGAACTTGCCGGAAAACCACAGTAAAGGGGATGAACTGTTTTTGAAGCTGGGGAATTCCGAATATGCTGCGTAAAATGATGGCCATTGTTGCACTTTTGGTGCTTGTCGTGGCGTGTACTGAACCAACCGATCCGAATCAACGCAAGATTTTTTGGATATCCCAAAAGAATGCTGTGAAGATTCAACAACGGCATCTGGAAGCCGTTAATGCCCTGCGCGAAGCAGAGGGACTGGTGGCGTTGGAGCCATCCAAGCAATTGATTGCGGCGGCAAAAACCCACGCGATTGATATCGCCAAGCAAAACCGTCCCTGGCATTTCGGGTCTGACGGGTCCAGCCCGATAGATCGGGTGGCGCGGACCGGCTATAGCGGAGAATTCGTTTCCGAAAACATCGCGGAAACCTATGAAAACGATATGGAAATATTGCAGGCCTGGATGCGTGATCCGGTGACGCGCAAAGGTATCATGATGCCGGAGGCCCGCAAAATCGGGCTGGCCTGGCAACAGGAACCCAACGGGAAAATCTGGTGGGTGCAGGTTCTGGGCAGTTAATTCCGCGATAAATGTATGCTGATTGAAAATGCGGCTCCGCTTTGGCGGGGCCTTTTTTATGGCTTGATCAAAATCGGGGTGCCGTCATCGACCATGGCATAAATGACCTCTATTTCCTTGTTGGAAACAGAGATACAGCCCGCAGTCCAGTCCTTCTTGCCCTTGTTGCGTCGCAGTTTTGGCCCGCCGTGAATAAAGATATCGCCGCCGGGGGATTTGCCAAGGGCGCGGGCTTTGGCGCGGTCCTGTTCGTTGGGGTAGGAAATCCCGATCGACAGGTGATAGGCGCTGTTGGGGTTGCGCCGGTTGATGCGGTAAAGCCCTTCGGGCGTGCGGCCGTCACCTTCGATTTGTTTGTGGCCCACCGGCGCAAAACCCAGATCAACCTTGTAGGATTTCAACACCTTGCCGCCATGCAGCAGGAACATTTGCCGATCCGATTTGTCAATCAGGATCTGGGTCACTTGTGGCCCGTTGTAGCGCTTGAATTTGGATTTGGCCCCACAGGCAGATAAGGCCACGGTGCCGATCAATAAAATGGCGGTGAGCTTCATACTATTTCCCCTCGATCTCTTTGGCAATTTGCGCGCGGGATTTGCGGGCCCGTTCTGTTGCGCTTTTCAATTGACCACAGGCTGCCATGATATCCTCTCCGCGCGGGGTTCGGATAGGGCTGGCGTAACCGGCGTTGTTCACAATATCGGCAAATGCCTCGATGCGGTCCCAGCTGGAGCGTTCATAGGGGGAGCCGGGCCAGGGGTTGAAGGGGATCAGGTTGATTTTGGCCGGAATGCCCTTGATCAGGCGCACCAGACGGCGCGCATCCGCATCGGAATCGTTCACATCCTTGAGCATCACATATTCAAAGGTAATCCGTTCCGCATTCGACAGACGCGGGTAATCGCGGCAGGCTTGCAACAATTCGGCGATCTTGTGTTTGCGGTTGATGGGGACCAGCACATCGCGCACCGCATCGGTGGTGGCGTGAAAGCTGATCGCCAGCATGCAGCCGATTTCGGCACCGGCGCGGATGATTTCCGGCACAACGCCGGAGGTGGACAGGGTAATCCGGCGGCGTGACAGGGCGATACCCGCGTCATCCATGGCGATCAACATGGCATCGCGCACGTTGTCGGTGTTATAGAGAGGTTCGCCCATGCCCATCAGCACGATATTGGACACCAGCCGTTTGTCACCCGGCGGCTTGCCCCATTCTTCCAGATCGTCGCGCGCCACCATGATTTGCCCGACGATTTCGGCCGCCGTCAGGTTCCGCACCAGTTTTTGTGTGCCGGTGTGGCAAAAGGTACAGGTCAGCGTGCAACCCACCTGCGAGGAAATGCACAGGGTGCCGCGATTGGTTTCGGGGATATAGACGGCTTCGACCTCGTGACCGCCGGCAATGCGCAGCAAATATTTGCGTGTGCCATCGGCGGAGACCTGACGCGTTACGATTTCCGGGCGCGACAGTTGGAAATTCACCGACAGCAGGGCGCGGAAATCCTTGGACAGATTGGTCATTTGGTCAAAGGAGGTGACGCCTTTGGTGTAAATCCACTGCCAGACCTGCCCCGTGCGCATTTTGATTTGCTTTTCCGGCGTGCCCACATCGGCAAGCGCCTGCATGAGCTGGTCGCGGGTCATGCCAATCAGATTTGGCAGGCCCGGTTCCTGTTTGCGCGGGATGGTGGTGACGTCGGGGGTGAGCGGTGTGGACATAATCGGCTTTCCAAAACAAAACCCCCAATCGCGGGGATTGGGGGCATTTATAGCATCTTTTGCAAAATCAAAAGAGAATTATAAGCAGCGCTTTTCCGCGTCAGCCAAAGCGGCGGTGAAACCGTTCAGGGAAAAGATGTCTTTGGTTTTTGTGCCGCGTTTGGAACGGGCGGTCAAAATTGCGCTTGCGCCGTTTTTCAAGGCACGGCGAATTTTTTCATCGTCGCTTGCGGAGGCAGGCCAGGCCCATTCGCCATCGACAAACAGGCTGTAGTTCTGGTTGCCAACTTGCAGGTTTACCTGACTGTCCGGTGCGAAAGGATAGCCGCCGGTAAAGGAGACCTCGCCTTTGACGCCGTTTGAAGGCCGGTAGGTGACAAACAGCAAAATATCGCTGCGTTTTGCCGAAACAACTTTGCCGCCACGGGTGTTGACTGTTTTGGTTGGCTTGGAAACAACCCAACATTCCTTGACGGGCTTGTCTTCGACAAAAACGGACCAGTCGGTTTTTGCGTTGACCCGATTGGTTGATTCCTGAGCGTAGGCGACGCTGGCTGCTGCCAGACATACCGCCATAAAGCCACATGTGTATGCTATTGATCTGAACATTTTAGCTCCCAGCCTCCGAGCTGAAAAAAGTTTTGCCTGTAGTCGCATTTTCGCGATCTTCCCTTTGTAACTAGCAAGTGAATGTGGTTTTCTTGTGACCGTTATCTAAGGTCAGACTGGTAGAAATTCCAGTGCATAGAGGCGAAAAGCCGTTATTTCGGCGGAAAATGGAGCATGTTTCATGAGCGATTGGGTGAATGTGGCGGAAGTGTGGCGCGGGGCTTTTC
Source organism: Amylibacter sp. (assembly GCA_027083485.1). Lineage (GTDB taxonomy): Bacteria > Pseudomonadota > Alphaproteobacteria > Rhodobacterales > Rhodobacteraceae > Amylibacter. Next base: position 4,458 of record JALWOO010000159.1, read on the forward strand.
TGGAATCAACACATCAAGGCTGCGCCGTGATTTGCGATTCCGCCGGACAGGTCATTGCGGAATGGGGCAATAGCGCTACGACGATTCTGCCGCGCTCGTCTTGCAAGATGATTCAGGCCTTGCCATTGATCGAGAGCGGTGCCGCAGCGCGTTTCGGGCTGGGCACGGAACAACTGGCGCTGGCTTGTGCGTCGCATCAGGCGGCGGATATCCATGTGGAACGGGTCACGCGCTGGCTGGCGGATCTGGATCTGGGGGAGCCGGATTTGCGCTGCGGCCCGCAAGTGCCGCGCGACCCAAAGGTGCATGCAGAGCTGATCAAATGCGGCTGCGGGCCGGACAAACGCCATAACAACTGTTCCGGAAAACACAGCGGTTTTCTGACCTTGAACAAGCATCTGGCCGGTGGTGCGGAATATGTGCAGCCGGATCATCCGGTGCAACAGGCGGTGCTTGCGGCCTTTGAGGAGATGACGGACGAGACCTCTGCCGGTCATGCGATTGACCACTGCTCGGCACCCAATTTCGCAACCTCGCTGAAAGGGCTGGCAACGGCCATGGCGCAGATGGCGGATCCCTCGCGCCAAAGCGCGCGCCGGCAGGCTGCCGCAAAAACCCTGTTGACGGCGATGAAACAGCATCCTGATCTGGTGGCCGGTGAAGGGCGCGCCTGTACAGAACTGATGCGCGCCATGCCCGGGCCGACGGTGGTGAAAACCGGTGCCGAAGGCGTGTTTGCGGCGATCTTGCCTGAACGTGGTTTTGGCGTAGCGCTCAAGGCACGCGATGGCGGCACGCGGGCTGCGGAAAATATGATGGCGGCCCTTCTGGTGCGTCTGGGCGTGGCCGATGCGGCTGATCCGATGGTGGCCAAACGGTTAACGCCGGTTATCCGGAATTTCGCGGGCATCGAGGTTGGAAAAATCCGCCCCGATGCGGCGTTTTTTGCTGACGGGGCGCATATTTAGCAACAGGCAGGGTGTGGGGGTGCCACACCCGCTGCGGGCCGGTCAATCGGTGGGAAACTGGCCTGTCGATGGTGTTGGATTGAGAAGTTGCACATCGCGCCGTGGATAGGGGATGTCGATGTTGTTATCCTTGAGCGCATCCCAAAGCGCCAGATAAACATCGCCTTTGACATTGGTCAGGCCTTTTGTGGTGTCATGTATCCAGAAGCGCAAAATGAACTCCAGCGAATTTTCTCCGACGTTGATCATATGGCAAACCGGTGCCGGTTTTTGTTCTACCCGCTTGACCAGCAGGGGGGCCTCCGAGGCAATACGTTTGACAAACCGGGGTTCGCATTCAAACGAGGTTCTGAAAAAGATATCCAGCCGGACCAGATTGTTGGAGTGCGACCAGTTGATTACCTTGGTGGTGATGAAATCCTCGTTGGGGATCAGATGTTCACGCCCGTCACGGGTGGTGACAGAAACAAACCGTGCGCCCAGTTCGGTGATCCAGCCGAAGGTGCCTTCCAGCGAGATTACATCCCCCGGCTTGATCGATTCATCCATCAGGATAAAGGCACCCGACACCAGATTGGAAATGATTTTCTGCAAGCCAAAACCGATGCCCAGACCAACAGCCCCGGAGAGGATTGCCAGATTGGCAACATCAAAGCCGACCACATACAGGCCGATCAGCGTGGCCACCAGAAACAGGGTGACTTGCCATGCCTTGATCAACAGCACCTGAACCGAAGGCGAAACATCGTCGATGTTGTTGATCTGGGTAATCGCAATGCGGGTGGCGATGCGCGACAGCACAAAAAGCACCCCCAAGGTCAGAAAGGCGGTCAGCATGTCCAGCGCGGAAATGGTGGTGCTGCCGATCTGGATCGAGATCAGGTCCAGCGTGTCGGAAAAGCCTTGCCGCAGGCCCAGAACCTTGAGCGTGATATAAATCCAGCCAACCCAGTTGACGAATTTGCGCGAATATTTGTTGCGGATCATGCGGGTGGAAATGGAGATCAGAAAATACCCCGTGGCCAGAATGGCCGCCATTTCAACAAAATGGCTGCGGCTCGGCCAGGTGAGTTCGCGCATCAACCAGACGGTTAACCAGGACAAGATGATGAAAATCAGCAGCCAGAGCCGTTGATTGATCAGCACCATAAATCGCAACTGCCATTTGGGCCGGCCACGCAAGCGGCCAAGCCAGTGACGAATAGCCGGGCGTGACAGGTAATAAACTGCATAAGACCCGATAATAAGGGCAAGCACGATGAGCGCCTGATAGGCTGTCCATGGATGCAATAAACGCACATAAAGGGCAGTGGCGGCGGAAAAGAAATTGTCGGTTTGTTCCGCAAGGGAATGGGCGGCACCACCGTCCGGTGCGGACTGGCTTGCGGCTTGGTCTGCGATTTGGTCGGCAGTTGTTTGATCAGGGTCCACTGGGAACACCTCCGGTCATCGGGAATCGGGCTGCGGAGTTTGGCGTGCTTTGCGCCAAATTGGCCAAATGGTCAAGTGGTGGCGGCTTTATCTTGAACTGGTGGCGATTCGGCACTACACGTCAGGGCATGACACTTGTGTTTGATATGGATGACAAAGCGCGTTTGCCGTGGCGGTTCTTCGGGGCTGGTCTGGCGCTGTTTGCCGTTCACTAAAGCGTTTCGACTCTAGGGTTGTACCCGAACACCTCCGATATTTCCAAACATTTCACCGCGGGGAGAACAAATATGTCCGCAAAAACACTCTATGATAAACTCTGGGATGCGCATCTGGTCGACGAGGCCGAGGATGGCACCTGTCTGCTCTATATTGACCGGCATCTGGTGCATGAAGTCACCAGCCCGCAGGCCTTTGAAGGGCTGCGCACGGCGGGGCGCAAGGTGCGCGCGCCGGAAAAAACCATTGCGGTTCCCGATCACAACGTGCCCACAACCGAGGATCGCGTGAACGGCATCGACAACGAGGAAAGCCGCATTCAGGTCGAAGCACTGGATAAAAACGCCCGCGATTTCGGCATTCACTATTATCCGGTGGATGATGTGCGTCAGGGTGTTGTGCATATTGTCGGGCCGGAACAGGGCTGGACTTTGCCCGGCATGACCGTGGTTTGCGGCGACAGCCACAC
>JALWOO010000160.1 GCA_027083485.1 Amylibacter sp.
CTCAGCCGGCGCTTTCAGGTGGTCAAGGTGGAGGAACCGGATGAGGCCAAAGCGATTTTGATGATGCGCGGCATTGTCGGCATGCTGGAGAAACACCATCAGGTGCAGGTGCTGGACGAAGGCATCGAGGCGGCGGTAAAGCTGTCGGCGCGTTATATTCCGGCGCGTCAATTGCCGGATAAATCCGTGTCCCTGATTGATACGGCCTGTGCGCGGGTGGCGATTTCCCAGCATGCCACACCGGCAGAGGTCGAGGATTGCGAACGCCGGATTGGTGCGCTTGAAACCGAGCTGGGCATTATCGCGCGCGAGCAAACCGCCGGCTATGATGTGGGCGATCGCGCCGGGGTGGCACAGGCGGCGATGGCGGAAGAACACAGCCGTCTGGAAGGGTTGAAACAACGTTGGCAGCAGGAAAAAGCCCTGGTCAGCGACATCCTGAACTTGCGCGCGAAATTGCGTGGCGAGGGGGTGGCTCTGGATGGAGCAGATGCACCCGAAACCCCGCAAGAGGCGGGTAAAGACGCCGAACAACGAAGGGAGCTTTTGGCGGACCTTAGGGCCAAGGATGCCGAACTGATGGAATTGCAGGGTGAAAATCCGCTGATCCTGCCGATAGTGGACGAACAGGCGGTGGCCTCGGTTGTGGGCGACTGGACCGGCATTCCCGTGGGGCGCATGGTCAAGGATGAAATCAACACGGTGCTGAACATGGCTGAAACCCTGTCCAAACGGGTGATCGGGCAGGACCACGCCATGGAAATGATCGCCAAACGGGTGCAGACCGCGCGGGCGGGGCTGGACAATCCGTCCAAGCCGATCGGGGTGTTTATGCTGGCGGGAACATCCGGTGTGGGCAAAACCGAAACCGCACTGGCCATTGCCGAAACGCTCTATGGTGGCGAACACAATATGATCACCATCAACATGTCCGAGTTTCAGGAAAGCCACACGGTTTCCACCCTGAAAGGCGCGCCTCCGGGCTATGTGGGCTATGGCGAGGGTGGTATCCTGACCGAGGCCGTGCGGCGCAAACCCTATTCGGTGGTGCTGCTGGACGAAGTGGAAAAGGCCCATTCCGATGTGCATGAAATCTTCTTTCAGGTGTTTGACAAGGGCGTGATGGAGGACGGCGAAGGCCGGATGATCGACTTCAAGAACACCCTGATCCTGCTGACCTCGAATGCGGGGTCGGATTTGATCATGGACCTTTGCGCCGATCCGGATCTGATGCCGGACCCCGAGGGCATCGCCAAGGCTCTGCGTGAGCCGCTGCTCAAGGTGTTTCCGGCGGCGTTGCTGGGGCGGATTGTGACCATTCCCTATTATCCGCTGACGCCGGATATGATCGGGGAAATCACCAGATTGCAGCTGAACCGGATTGTGAAACGGGTGCAGGAAACCCACGGCGTGCCCTTTGCCTATGATGACAAGGTCGTCGATCTGATCGTCAGCCGCTGTCAGGAGGTAGAGAGCGGCGGACGCATGATTGACGCGATCCTGACGAATTCGCTTTTGCCGGCGGTTTCAGGGGCGTTTTTGCAAAAAATGATGACAGGAGAAGAGGTTAATGCCGTGAATGTAAGTGCCGAAAACGATGAATTTATTTATGAATTTGGGTAATTCGGCACTTTTTCATCCGGAACAAGGTCCTAAGCTAGGGGAACTTTAAGCACTAAATTTTTGAATCGGGATAAGACTTATGACATTGCAAGAAAGAAATCCGGACATCAGCGGCCATCGGGCGCGGCTGGCGCATTGGCTTGAAACGCCATTGGTTCGCTATTCTATTTTGGCTGTGATTATTGTGAATGCGATCACTTTGGGCTTGGGCAC
>JALWOO010000161.1 GCA_027083485.1 Amylibacter sp.
ATGGGCGCGCGCACCATCGGGCGATCCATTTTGTGCATCGTCAGCCCGGCACCACGGTGAATAATCTGCTCAGTATTCTGGGGGTGACGAAACAGTCTCTCAATCGGGTGTTGCGCCAGTTGGTGAACGACGGGCTGATCGAAAGCCGGGTGGGCGAACGCGACCGGCGCGAGCGGCATTTGTATCTGACACCCGAAGGGGTGGCGCTGGAGGCCAAGCTGTCCGAGACCCAGCGCAAACGCATGCGTGCCGCCTATAAGGCCGCAGGGCCGGATGCGGTGCAGGGGTTTCGCAAGGTGATGGAACATATCATGGATCCGGCCATGCGCCGCCATGTCAACACGCACAACAGGGATTAGGCCATGAACAGCGACGCGCTCGATGCCCATATTATGATTGTTGACGATGACGAGCGTATTCGCGGCTTGTTGCAGAAATTCCTGAACCGGAACGGTTATTGGGTCACAGCCGCGCGCGATGCGGCCCATGCGCGCCGGTTGCTGAACGGGTTGGAGTTTGACCTGATCGTGCTGGATGTGATGATGCCCGGCGAAGACGGCCTGACCCTGACCCGCAGCCTGCGCGAAACCCTGACCACGCCGATCCTGTTGCTAACGGCCAAGGGGGAACCCTCCGAGCGGATCATGGGGCTGGAAGCGGGGGCGGATGATTACCTGTCCAAGCCGTTCGAACCCAAGGAATTGCTGCTGCGGATCAACGCGATTTTGCGCCGTGTGCCCAAGGACACGCCAAAAGTGGAAGCGCCCAAATCCCTGTTGATGGGCGACGTGCGCTATGACGTGACGCGTGGTGAATTGTGGAAGGGCAACGATATCGTGCGCCTGACCGCCACCGAAAGCGCGCTGATGCGGATCTTTTCGGCGCGCCCCCATGAACCGGTCAGCCGCGCCCAGCTGGTGGCCGATCTGGGGCGTGACGATGGCAAGGCACAGGAACGCGCGGTGGATGTGCAAATCACCCGCCTGCGCCGCAAAATCGAATCCGACCCGAAATCGCCGCGCTATCTGCAAACCGTGCGCGGGGCGGGGTATATGCTGGCACCGGAATAGCCTGTCGCGCTGCACACTTAGGGTCCGGAATACAACAGCTCTGTTGCGCCTGTGTATGGGGTAAAATAACCATAGAGCTTTGCCGCCGAATATGGCAAACAGGGCTGCATAAACGATGTCTGCGGGCTTGGGGGCAGAAGTATGGCAAATAAAATCCTATCAGGGGCGGTTGGCGTATCTGTTTTATTGGCGGTTGCGGGACCGGCGTTTTCGCAATCGGCCCCGACGCTGGGCCTTTACGGGACCACGGGCCTGATCGACATGCCCTCCGCCGAGAGCCAGCCGGACGCACAGGTCACCGGCACATTCGCCTATAACGGCAGCGGCACCAAGATCACGCTGGGCTTTCAGCTGACCAACCGCCTGTCAGCGGCCTTCCGCTTTGCAGAGCTGTCCGGCTGGACCATTAACGGCGAAAAAGAAGACCGCAATTTCGATGTGCAATTCCGGCTGCTGGATGAGACCGACATACGTCCGGCAATTGCCGTTGGCCTGCGGGATTTCACCGGCAACGGGGCCTATGGCGCGGAATACATCGTCGCTACCAAGGGCTTTGGCAAGAATTTCAAGGTCACAGCCGGCCTTGGCTGGGGCCGCCTGAGCAATTCCAACACGGTGCGCACCGGTGCCAATCCGCAAGGCGGCGTGCCCACCGCGCGCCAATGGTTTACCGGCCCCGTCAGCCCCTTTGGCGGTGTGGAGTGGATGACGCCGGTCAAAGGCCTGACCTTCAAGGCGGAATATGCTTCGGATAAATACACCCGCGAAGTCGCCGCCGGTGCCTTTGACCATAAATCACCGCTGAATTTCGGGGTGGAATACCGCACCAAACGCGGGCTGAACTACGGGCTGTATTACCTGAACGGCTCCGAAGTGGCGCTGCGGTTTTCCACAGCGATCAACCCCAAACGCCCGCCCATGGGCGGCACGCTGGAACGCGCGCCCTTGCCCGTGGTGGCGCGTCCGCTGCGTCATTCCGCCTCGACGGCTTGGCTGAACACGCCGGGCTTCACCAAAACCACCCGCAAAACCCTGTCTGCCTTGCTCAAGGATCAGGGTCTTGCGGTCGAAGCCTTGGCGCTTGAAGGCACCCGTGCCGAATTGCGTTTGCGCAACAACACCTACAACGCCAGCGCACAGGCCATTGGCCGCGCCGCCCGCGCCATGGCCATCGCGCTGCCTCATTCCGTGGAAACCTTTGTGGTGACGCCGGTTGTGGATGGCCTGCCCGCGGCTTCTGTGGTGCTGCGCCGCTCCGACATCGAGGCGCTGGAGCAAAAGGCCGATGGCACCGAACAGATGCTGGCCCGGGCGCAATTTGTCTCTGCCCGTCCAATGGCGCCCGGGGCGGAATATGCCGAAGGCCTGTATCCGAAACTGCGCTGGTCAATCACGCCTTATGTGTCGCTGTCCCTGTTTGACGGCTCCGGCCCTTTGCGCGCCAGCGCCGGTTTGCGGGCCTCGGCCGATTATTACATCACCTCGGGCCTGTCCCTGTCCGGATCGGTCACACAGCGTGTCTTCGGCAATCAGAACAAGGAAACCCCGCCACCCTCCGGCCTGCCGCGCGTGCGCACCGATCGCGCCTTGTACAAGGATCAGGGCAAAACCGCTGTTGAACGCCTGACAATGGATTATCTGTTCAAACCGGCCCCCGATCTGTTCGGACGGGTGTCTGTGGGCATGATCGAACCGATGTTTGGCGGTATTTCCGGCGAATTGCTGTGGAAACCTTCCGGCAGCCGCTGGGGGCTGGGCGCAGAGCTGAACTATGTCAAACAACGCGATTTTGATCAGCTGTTCGGCTTTCAGAATTACAGCGTCGCCACCGGCCATGTCTCTGCCTATTGGCAGGTCAACGACGGGCTGAACGCGCAACTGGATGTGGGCCGCTATCTGGCCGGTGACTGGGGCGCGACCCTGTCAATGGATCGGGTGTTTGCCAATGGCTGGAAAATCGGAGCCTACGCCACCCTGACCGACGCCAGCTATGCCGCCTATGGCAAAGGCAGCTTTACCAAAGGCTTCCGCCTGAGCATTCCGCTGGCATGGGGGATCGGCACGCCGAACCGCAAGAGCTATAACATCGACATGAATACCTTGGCCCGTGACGGCGGGGCACGGCTGAATGTGGATAACCGGCTCTATGATCTGGTGGCCGAATACCAACGCCCCGGCCTTGAAACCGGCTGGGCACGGTTCTGGAAATAGCCATGGGGTTTATCGCGAAAAATACAGTTCTGGCGCTTTGTGCCCTGGGTGTGCTTGCCGCTTGCAGCTCTGACAAGGAAAAGAAGGTCTCGCTCGGCTCGCTGGCCATGGGCATGGCCAAAGCCAAATTCGGCAAAAAAGCAAAGGTCGAAACCGCCGATGCAGCGGTTCAAACCCCGCAACGCCCGTCGCGCGCCGCTCTTGAGGCTATCGGGCGGCCAGTAATCTATGTAAACATCCCGCGCACCGGCAGCAGCCAGCCTGCGGTTCTCGCCGCCACAAACGGGGCCTATAAAACCTACTTCAGTGCCGATAAATCCAGCGTCACCCTGCAAGACGGCATCATCACCGCAACCCGTGGCCAGCTCGAGGATCTGTTTGCACAGGAACTCTCGCTGACACCGGCACAGATTTTCTATTCCGGCCCCTTCCCCAAAACCTACACCCGCAGCCAGCGCCATCTGGACGGGGAGGGCAAGCTGGTCACCAAAACCTATACCTGCGCCATCGCGCCAAACCCTGCCGATGAAACCCTGACCGTGTTTGAACGCACTGTACAGGTGCGCAAATTTACCGAGTTGTGCCAAAACAAAACCCGCGCCTTTCAGAATAACTACTGGGTCGATTTGCGCGCGCACCGGATTTGGCAAAGCCACCAATCCATATCGAAAACCATCGGCCACATGATCGTTCAACTGGTGGTGCCATAAACTCCCATATCCATTTTCTCCAAATATCCCGGGGGAGGCCCGCAGGGCCGGGGGCAGCGCCCCCGCCGCCGGTCCCTACTCTTGCACCGCCGATTGCAGCAACGTCAGGCATAATTCCGTCGCCTTGGCCATATCCTGCACAGAGATCCATTCCAGCGGCCCGTGAATATTCTGCATACCGGTGAAAATATTCGGCGTCGGCACCCCCATTTCCGTGAGCAAAGACCCGTCCGTGCCGCCACGAATGGGCACGGAGACCGGCTCCACCCCGATCGCCTTGGCCGCGTTCTGCGCCAGTTCCACCGGCGTCATATCCTTTTCCAGCCAATAACGCATGTTGCGGTATTGCGGGGTAATGGTGCAGGTGATTTCACTTCGCGGTTCGGTGGCCTCTACCGTGGCACAAACCTGTTTCACCAGATCCCCGAGCGCGGCCAATCCGTCCAGCTCGAAATCCCGTATGATGAATTGCAAGGTCATCTCCGAAGACCCGCCATTCATGCCGGTTGCATGAATAAACCCCTCGCGCCCCTCTGTGACTTCCGGCGTCATGGTCGCTTGCGGCAAGGTCGCGATGATTTTCGCCGCCAGATGGATGGCGTTCACCATCTTTTCCTTGGCCTGCCCCGGATGGATCGACACGCCGCGAATGGCGACATCGGCCCGATCGGCAGAGAAACTCTCGTATTCGATTTCGCCCACGGCCCCGCCGTCAAAAGTATAGGCAAAATCCGCGCCGATATCCGCCGCCAGCGCCTTGCTGACGCCGCGCCCGATTTCCTCGTCCGGCGTAAAGGCAATGCGGATTTTCGGATGGGGAATTTCCGGATGCTGCAACAAATGCCGCGCTGCCGTCATAATGATGGCCACGCCGGATTTGTCATCGGCCCCAAGCAGGGTTGTCCCCGAAGCCGTGATAATATCATGGCCGAGCTTTTCGCCCAGATAGGGAAATTCGGCAGGGGACAGCACCAGATCCGGCGCATCGGGAAAGGTAATATCCCCGCCATTATAACCGCGAATGGTGCGGGGTTTAACGCCGCTTGCATTGAATTGCGGTGCCGTATCCACATGCGCCAGCAACCCGACCGTCGGCCCTTCTGCGGTGCCGGGGATCGTGGCCAGCACCACACCGTAGTCGGTGAGCTGTACATCCGTGGCACCGATGTCGTTCAGCTCGGTTTCCAGCAGACGCAACATATCCAGCTGGCAGGCGGTACTTGGCGCGGTGGGGGAGGTCTCGTCACTCTGGCTGTCAATGGCGGCATAGCGGCTCAGGCGGGTTTCAAGCTCGTGATCAAAGGAATGGGGCATAGGATTTCCTGGGTTAGGTTTTCCGCGAGCCTAGGCTTTTGTGTCACAACTGGCAATTCCCGAAACCTATCGCCGGTAAGGCGCGCGCCAGCCGGCGGCGATGGCTTCGGCCTCGGTGCAAAACCAGCGCTCGCCATGGGCCACAGAAATGCGCGTGCGTTTGTACCAGGGCGACCAGGGCGTGTGATAAATCTTGCCTTTGGCGGTGATGTTGCCCTTGATCGGGCATCCCTCTGGTGCGGTCTGGGTGGCGTTTTCCCAGCGTTTGGCGCGAAAATCCCAAGGGGCCTGTGATTCCCCGCGCCAAACCCCCAGACGGGCGGCCTTGGCAGCATTCTGCTCGGCTTCATACTCGTCCGAAAACTTCAGAAATGCCCAGGCCATGCCTTTGGCCACCATGATTTTGCCCACATCCTGCCCGTCAGCAAAACAGCGCGCCACAATGCGGCTGTAGGGATCCACCGCCAGCTTGTCGCATCGCACCTCTGCCCGATTGGTGATCTGATAGAGCAGATTTGTCGCCGCATCGCCACAGGCCCATTTCTTGCCCCGGTCTGAAACGCATTTTTGCGCGGATTCAGGCGCGTCAATGCCGTTGATCCGATAGGTGACCCCCTTCAGGATCAAAGTGTCGCCATCGATGATTTGAACATCTGCCGCCCAAAGCGGTGCAGCCCAAAGAGCCGCGAATATCATAAATAATTTTGTCATGCAGGTACATAACATGAACAAACGGTTAACGCAGCAATATTCTTTACCTGTGGTTAACTTTCCCTAACCATGAATGAAGAGCGCACCCTTGGCGTTTGTCCCGGCTTTCGCTAAGAGGGGGCAACGAATTCCAACCTGCCAATCAAAAGCGATCATATCCATGACCACCACCCGTTTTGCGCCGTCACCTACCGGCTACATCCATATCGGCAACCTGCGCACGGCGCTGTTCAATTATCTGATCGCGCGCAAGGCCGGCGGCCAGTTCATTTTGCGGCTTGATGACACGGATCCGGAACGCTCCAAACAGGAATATGCCGATGCGATTATGGAGGATCTGGAATGGCTGGGTCTGACATGGGATCGGGTGGAAAAACAATCCGACCGTCTGGATCGCTATCAGGCCGCCGCCGATGAATTGCGCGCCTCGGGGCGGCTGTATGAATGCTTTGAAACGCCGGTCGAACTGGACCTGAAACGCAAAAAGCAACTGAACATGGGCAAGCCGCCCGTGTATGACCGCTCCGGCCTGCACCTGAGCGATGCCGAACGCGAAGCCCTGCGCCAGGAACGCGGGGCAGGGCACTGGCGCTTCAAGCTGGACCATGAACGCATCGAATGGACCGACGGTATTCTGGGCGATCTGTCAATTGACGCGGCCAGCGTTTCCGATCCGGTCCTGATCCGCGGCGACGGCCAGTTCCTCTATACACCTGCCTCGGTTTGCGATGACATTGACTTTGGCATTACCAATGTGGTGCGTGGTTCGGATCACGTGACCAATACCGCAACGCAAATCCAGATCATCAAGGCGCTGGGCGGCAACGTGCCGGAATTTGCCCACCATTCGCTGCTGACCGGCCCGCAAGGGGAGGCGTTGTCCAAACGGCTCGGCACGTTGTCCCTGCGCGATCTGCGGGCGCAAGGGCTGGAACCCATGGCGATCCTGTCCCACATGGCGCGTCTGGGGTCCTCTGATCCAATCGAACTGCGCACTACCATGGACGAGCTGATCGACGGCTTTGACCTGTCGAAATTCGGCTCCGCCCCGACAAAATTCGATCTGGAAGATTTGCGCCCCCTGACCGCCAAATATATCGGCACGCTGCCCTATGAGGCCGTGGCGGATCTGTTGGCCGAAACCGGTGTGCCGGCAGACATCGCGCCCGCGTTCTGGGAAGCGGTGCGCGGCAATCTGGAAACCCGCGCCGATGTGGCCGACTGGTGGGCCTTGTGCCGCGACGGAGCCGATCCGATGATCGCGCCGGAAGACGTCGGGTTTGTTGCCACAGCCAAAGAATTGCTACCGGCCCAACCCTGGACCACCGACAGCTGGAAAGAATGGACCACTGCCGTTAAACAGGCAACCGGCCGCAAAGGTCGCGGGCTGTTCATGCCGCTACGCAAAGCCCTGAGCGGGCGCGATTATGGGCCGGATATGTCCCACCTGATGCCCCTGCTGCAAAACCACCGGCTTTAACGTCGTTACCCTATTTCGAATTCGTTCAAATATCCC
>JALWOO010000162.1 GCA_027083485.1 Amylibacter sp.
CTGCCGGGGTGTTGCCGATGCTGATGCTGCTCGGGGTGCGGCTGTATTTCGGGGCGCATCATTGACGCTGCGGAAGATTGGTGCAGCACTGGACACGGACGGATTTCTGGCGTTTCCTGTGTGCGGATCAGGGAGGTTTGGCCGTGGCATTTGATTTCGTAATTGTGGGGGGCGGTTCTGCCGGTTGCACATTGGCGGCGCGGCTGAGCGAGGATCCCGCGGTGTCGGTTTGCCTGCTGGAAGCCGGCGGCGGTGGCGATTCCATTCTGGTACGCGCGCCGATCGGGGTTGTGACAATGCTGCCCGGCCAGCCGGTCAGGATCAACAACTGGGCCTTTGAAACCACCCCGCAGCCCGGATTGAACGGGCGCAAAGGCTATCAGCCGCGCGGCCGAGCGCTGGGCGGATCAAGCGCGATCAACGCCATGCTGTATCTGCGCGGGCATCGGTCCGATTATGACGAATGGGCCGATCTGGGCTGCGAAGGCTGGGACTGGGACAGCGTGCTGCCCTATTTCCGCCGGTCCGAAAACAATGAAAACGGGGCGGATGATCTGCACGGGGACAGCGGGCCTTTGCAGGTCTGTGACCAGAAATCGCCGCGCCCGATCAGCCGCGCTTTTGTGCAGGCGGCAACCGAATGCCAGCATCGGGAAACAGCGGACTTCAATCGGGGCGACAACGAAGGCGTGGGCCTGTTTCAGGTCACGCAATTCCACGACAAGGCGAAAAACGGCGAGCGTTGTTCGGCGGCGGCGGCCTATCTGTTTCCGGTGCTGGGGCGCAAGAACCTGACGGTGATCACCCACGCACAGGCGCGCCGTGTGTTGTTTGAAGGCAAGCGCGCGGTCGGCGTGGAATACAGCCATGACAAACAGGTGAAAACGGTGCGCGCCAAGCGCGAGGTGATCTTGTGTGGCGGGGCATTCAACAGCCCGCACCTGTTGATGCTGTCCGGTGTCGGTCTACGCGCTGGCATTGTGCCCCATGGCATTGATATGGTGCATGAACTGGCGGGTGTCGGGCAGAATTTACAGGACCATCTGGATTTCATCCTGTCATGGAAATCGCGCGATACGGATAATTTCGGCATTGGCTGGGCCGGCACCAAACAGGTCATCAAACACATTCGGCGCTGGCGCAAGGATGGCACAGGCATGGGGGCGACGCCTTTTGCCGAGGGGGCCGGTTTTCTGAAAACCGATCCGGCGCTGGGGCGTCCCGACGTTCAGTTGCATTTCGTGATCAGCATTATCGACGACCACGCCCGCCGTCTGCATCGGGGCTACGGGTTCAGCCTGCATATTTGTGCCCTGCGCCCGCATGCGCGCGGCGAGGTGTTTTTGCGCAGCGCCGATCCCATGGCCCCACCGGGGATTGATCCGCGGTACCTGAGTGATCCGCGCGACATGGAAACCCTGCGTAAAGGCGTGCGTCTGGGACAAGAGATATTGCAAGCGCCGGCACTGACGAAATACCGGCATAAGCAGCTCTTCCTGACAGGGCAGGAAAGTGATGCCGAGCTGGAACAGCATATTCGCCAGCGGGCGGATACGATTTACCATCCGGTCGGAACCTGTAAGATGGGCACGGATGCAATGGCCGTGGTAGACTTGCAATTGCGGGTGCACGGCCTGCAAGGAATTCGGGTGGTGGATGCGTCAATCATGCCCACCCTGATCGGGGGCAATACCAATGCCCCCACCATAATGATTGCTGAAAAAGCGGCCGATATGATCAAGGCCGCAGGTTAAGGGAGAGACCATGCTCGGAAAAATGATGCACAAGCAGCTGAATATCAGCGGATTGATAGACCACGCGGCGCGCTAT
>JALWOO010000163.1 GCA_027083485.1 Amylibacter sp.
TGCTCTGAATATGGGAGTTGTCGTAAACCTCGATGCGTTTGGGCGAGGCCGGCAGATCAAAGGCCTTGGCCACCCCTGCCAGCAATTTCGCCTGCGTTGCCGTTTCCGCCAGCCGCCGCGCCAGCGATTCCCGTGCGTTGCGTTCCGCCCCGCTGACCAATTCCTTTTTCTCGCCGCGCACCGGCACCAGCACCTGCACCCTGCGTTCCAGCTTGGCGCTCAGGGCCTCTTCCATCAGGTCACGGTTTTCGATGTCATCGGACAGCAACAACAATCGCGGCGGCATTTTATTGTCGTAAAACTGGCCGATAAACCCTTCCAGCACTTCCGGCAGTTCCGCCCCCGACCCCGTGCGCGGAAAATAGGCGCGGTTGCCCCAGTTCTGATGCGCGCGGATGAAAAACACCTGCACGCAGGCCTGACCGCCCTCCATGTGCAGGGCAATCACGTCGGCTTCTTCTACAGTGCGCGGGTTGATGCCCTGTGTTTGCTGCACCTGCGTCAGGGCCTTGATCCGGTCGCGCAAGGCCCCTGCCCGCTCGTATTCCATGGCGGCGCTGGCCTCGGCCATCTGCTTGGCGAGCGCCTCTTGCACCTGACTGGATTTTCCGCGCAAAAACTGGATCGCGCTTTGTACAGAGGCGCGGTAATCCTGCTGGCTGATCCGCCCGACGCAGGGCGCCGAACAGCGCGCGATCTGGTGTTGCAAACAGGGGCGCGTGCGCGATGCAAAGACAGAATCCGTACAATCGCGCAGCAAAAACACCCGCTGTAACTGGTGCAAGGTCCGGTTCACCGCCCCCGCAGAGGCAAAGGGACCAAAGAATTCACCCTCCTTGCCATGCCGGCCACGGTGTTTTTTGATCTGGGGGTAATCGTGTTGTGTGGTAACCTGAATATTGGGAAAACTCTTGTCGTCGCGCAACAATACGTTGTATTTCGGCTTGAGCTGCTTGATCAGGTTCTGTTCCAGCAACAAGGCCTCGGTTTCCGTGCGCGTGGTCAGGAACATCATTTTGGCCGTGGCGCTGATCATCCGGCCAATGCGGGCGGAATGGCCGGAAGGCTTGGCGTAATTCGACACCCGTTTTTTCAGCGCCCGCGCCTTGCCCACATATAAAACCGCGCCCTGAGCATCCAGCATCCGGTACACACCCGGGCTATTATCAAGGGTTTTGACATAGGCCGCGATTACCTTGTGGCCGGTTTCGGGCGCGGTTTTGGCCGCGTCCTGTCCTTCCTCGATGATATTACCGTGTTGTCGATTGAATGCCATTTGCCAAACCTATCTGATTCGAAGGCCACCTGCACGACCCTCTGTTCCATTTCAAGGAAAATTCTATCCCCGAAACCTGTGGATAACTCTGCGGATAACTTGTGGCCCTTGTGGATTTTCCCTTTGTTTTGGCCCTTTTCCCGTGTTTGCCCATTTTTTAAGCACCGAATTAACGCATTGTTTTGATTGCATTTAATTTTCGTGCAGATACAAGGGACTGATTTCATTAGCAAAATTGTAACAGATTTGTGCAAGAAAATTACCGGTGGACAAAGTAAGGTTGCCCCGCTGCAACCTTAGGGCAACTCAGGGATGCTCTACCCCTAAAATATCCGGTGTTTGCCAGCCCAGATGCTGCCCCCCGTCCACACAGAGCAATTGCCCCGTGACCGCCGGTGCATCCAGAAAGTAGTTCATGGCCGCGACAATGTCCTCTGGATTGGAGCCGCGTTTCAGCACGGTGTTGCTGCGCTGGTTGTCAAAATGGGCCTGACTCTGGCGCGCACCAATCAGGGTTGGTCCCGGCCCGATGGCATTGATCCGCACCTCCGGGG
>JALWOO010000164.1 GCA_027083485.1 Amylibacter sp.
TGGCTCACGACCGATTTCATGCAGCATCTGGCGGCCGGTGCGCACCAGCTTGTTGATGGTTTCGATCATATGCACCGGAATACGGATGGTGCGGGCCTGATCGGCAATGGAACGGGTGATCGCCTGCCGGATCCACCATGTGGCATAGGTGGAAAATTTATAGCCGCGCCGGTATTCGAATTTATCCACCGCCTTCATCAACCCGATGTTGCCTTCCTGAATAAGATCAAGGAATTGCAGGCCGCGGTTGGTGTATTTCTTGGCAATCGAAATCACCAGACGCAGGTTGGCCTCGACCATTTCTTTCTTGGCTTTGCGGGCTTCTTTTTCGCCCTTTTGCACCTGATTGACGATGCGGCGGTATTCGGAAATATCAACGCCGACATAGGTGCCAACCTCGGCCATTTCGGCGCGGATTTCCTCGGCCTTGGCGCGGTGGCGTTCCATGAACAAGCCCCAGCCACGGCCGGTTTTTTCGGCGATTTTATCGAGCCACATAGGGTCCAGTTCGGAACCGCGATATTCGTCGATAAATTCACGCCGGTTGATCCGGGACTGGTCGGCCAGTTTTACCATGGCGCTGTCCAGCGACATGATTTTGCGGTTGATGCCGTAAAGCTGATCAATCAGCGCATCGATACGGTTGTTGTGCAGGTGCAGCGCGTTGACCTGTTCCACCAGCGAGGAGCGCAATTTCTGATAGGCTTTCTCCTCTTTGCCGGAAAAGCTGTGGTCCTCGTTCAGGGTCGCGGAAATCCGCAAATCCTGCATGCTGGCCAGCTCTTCGTAATCATGGGCGATTTTTTCCAGCGTTTCCAACACTTGCGGCTTGAGCGCAGCCTCCATTGCGGCCAGCGACAGGTTTGCCTGCTCGTCTTCGTCATCGTCATCATCGTCTTCGGCTGTGATCGGATTGCCGTCAGCGTCTACTTCACGGGTTTTTTCCGGTTTCGGGGCCGGAGGCGGCGTTGGTGTTGTGCCGGTGGTGGACCCGAGCCCCGAGACCACAGGTTCCACATCGTCGCCTTCCATGGAATTTCCGAATGTGGTTTCCAGATCGATCACATCACGGAGCAGAACTTCTTCTTCCAGCAATTCGTCGCGCCAGATGGTGATCGCCTGAAAGGTCAGCGGGCTTTCACACAAGCCGGCAATCATGGTGTTACGGCCGGCCTCGATACGTTTGGCAATGGCGATTTCGCCCTCGCGCGACAGCAATTCAACGCTGCCCATTTCGCGCAGATACATGCGCACCGGATCATCGGTGCGGTCCAGCGTTTCCTTGCCGGTTTCCGCCAGTGCCAGCTCCTTGGCTCCCGGTTCAACGGCAACGACTTCGCCTTTGACGTCTTCTTCGGCTTCGTCGTCCTCGATAATGTTGATGCCCATTTCGGACAGCATCGACATCACGTCTTCGATTTGTTCGGAAGATACCGTTTCGGGCGGCAGAACCTTGTTCAGCTCGTCATAGGTGATGTAGCCGCGCGCTCGGGCGCTGGAAATCATCTTTTTGACGGCTGCCTGGCTCATATCGCCCATAGCGTCCTCGGATTTGACCTGCTCGTTATCTTTAGCCGCCATTGTTGTCTCCTTAAAGGTACGCCTGAGGCGAATCACTGAATGCTTGGGCGAATCAACTATACGCGTTGCTGATTCGCAATGCTTTTACCGTTTTTTCTTTACCCAAATCTGATCGTCGAGCATTTTTTGCAGATGCTGTGACAAATTCTCCCTGTTTTCAGAGGAATTCGCACTGGCTTTGATCTCGGCTTTGGTGGCCTTTTCGCGGGCCTGGGTTGCTTGCTGGATGCGCCAGGTCAGACCTTCGT
>JALWOO010000165.1 GCA_027083485.1 Amylibacter sp.
ATACACCATCAGCAAACCGGCACTGACCGTCACAAGGGCGGCAATGCCTGCAACCTTGATGGTGGTCAGGGTGGCTTTGATCAAGGTGGCTTGGGACCAGGCCTCCGGCTCGCCTATGGCATGGCTAGCCATAATGCTGATTGGCATGACAAAGCCGATTAACAGCGGCAAGGCGCAACCGATCAGCGCCAACAGGCCCTTGAAGCCGCGCAATTCAGTCGGGTTCAGGGCGCGTTTCTGTTTGGCGGTTTCATGAAACCGGATTTTGCGGCGGCCGATTTTTTCCAGCGTCACCAGCAGCAGCACAAACACCAGAATAACACAGGCGATCTGTGCCGCGCCGCCGGAATTGGAGGCTTCGAGCCAGACCGTGAAAATGCCGGTGGTCAGGGTTTGCACAGCAAAGAAATCCACCGCGCCGAAATCATTCAGGGTTTCCATCATCACAATGGCACTGCCCGCCACAATCGCCGGACGCGCCAGCGGCAGGCCGACCCGCAAAAAGCTGCTCCATGGCCCGCAACCCAGTGCGCGGGATACCTCGAGCGCCGCGCCGGATTGTTCGCGAAATGCCGCGCGGGCCAGAAAATACACATAGGGATAAAGCGACGCCGAAATCACCAGAACCGCCGCGCCAAGGGAGCGGACCTCCGGAAACCAGTAATCACGCGGCGAAGACCAGCCGAATATCGCCCGCAAGGCGGTTTGAAACGGGCCGGAATATTCCCAGAAATCCACCAGCGCATAAGCCCCGATATAGGCGGGCAGGGCCAAGGGCAACAACAGCCCCCATTCCACAATACGCCGTCCCGGGAAGCGGTACATCACCACCATCCAGGCCGCCAGCGTGCCGACGGTTGCAGAAATCACCCCCACCAGCGCCATCATTAGCAGGCTATTGGCCAAATAACGCGGCAAGGTGGTGGCAATCAGATGCGGCCAGATATTTTCGGTAGGAAAGGCGGCAAGCCAGACAATCGCAACAATCGGTGTGATCACCAACAGCGCAATCACGATGGACAGCACCGTCCAGCCACTGATCAGCCCGTGTTTGCGGGCAACACTCTTGTTGTTTGCCATATCAACCATTGAAACGCGCTTAAAGCAAAGCTATTTCGGTGTCTATAACGGCTTTCGGTTGATTTCAGTGGCGAGGACAATTTCTTGGATATTCGGCTTCATATCGGGGCGCATCGCTCGGCAATGCAGCATTTGCGTCAGATGCTGGTGAAAAACCGCGACCACTTGGAAGAACAGGGCATTTGCCTGCCGGATGCAGAGGTGGCCGAAAAGGCCTTTGCCACCGCCCTTGCCGGGGTTCGGGCGGAACATCCCATTGATCAGGTTAACGCGGTTTTGATGTCTGCGCTGACCAAGGACAAGGAATACCGGCGGATCGTTTTGATTGATCCCAACATCAGCGGTACAGTGTTGCGACCGGTCGGGCGCGAATATTTCTACCCGCGCATCGGCAATGCGGTTTCGCGCATGCAAACCATGCTAGACGGCCTGCCCATGCGATTGTTTATTTCCGTGCGCAATCCGGCCAGCTTTATCCCGTCCTGCTATGCCGAGAGCCTGCGCCTTTCCACCAAGGCCAGTTTTGACACCTACATTGAAGAAACCAACCTGCAACGGCTGCGCTGGTCCGATTTTCTGCATCGGGCGCAGATGAAGAAGGAAGAAATGCCGGTTACTACATGGCGCTATGAGGATTATCCTTTTATGTGGCGGGATGTGGCGCAGGCGATTACAGGCATTCCAAACAAAGAACTGCTGATCGGTGATCCGGCACCAGTGAACAAGGGCATTTCATTGCGTGG